>NZ_LN997848.1:4637500-4825187 GCF_001511835.1 Magnetospirillum sp. XM-1 | reverse complement strand
GGCAAAATTCTATTGATTTCGCGGCGCCGCATTATTGCGGCCAGCGAGGTTCGCGACTCTACCGATACCATCGGAGACTCGCAACGTGATCGGAACGCGAACACGGAAAATTTTTTGCTTGCAATTCCGGACTCGTGGATTTGTCTGGAATCGCCAAAACAACGAGGGCCGCGCAAGAAGCGCGGCCCTCGAAAATCGCAGGAAAATCAAGCCATTGGCATTAGGCCAGCGGCTTCATCTCCTTGACGCGGGCGACGAGGCGGGAAACCTTGCGCGACGCGGTATTCTTGTGCAGCACGCCGGCCTGGGCGCCCTTCATCAGTTCGGGCTGGGCCTCCTTGAGGGCGGCCTGGGCAGCGGCGGAATCGCCACCGGCGATGGCGAGCTCGACCTTCTTGACGAAGGTGCGGATACGGCTCACGCGGGCGCGGTTGACCTCGGTACGACGCTCGGTCTGGCGGATGCGCTTCTTAGCCGACTTATGATGGGCCATGGATCAGAACCTTGGAACACGGTTGCAAATTCGAAGGCGCGTTTATATGTCTGCGCCGGAGGGTCGTCAAGCGTTGAATCGGAGCCCGGCGGATTCACCGGGCTCCGATGGCGAATCAACGGTTCTTGAAGGCGGCTGGGCGCTTCTCGACGAAGGCGGCCATGCCTTCCTTCTGGTCCTGGGTGGCGAAGGTGGAGTGGAACAGCCGGCGCTCGAAGGTGACGCCCTGGGCCAGGGTGGTCTCGAAGGCGGCGTTGACCGATTCCTTGCACAGCATGACGATGGGGCGCGACAGGGCGGCGATCTTGGAGGCGGCCTTGACGGCCTCGTCCACCAGCTCGGCCACCGGCACGATGCGGCTGACCAGGCCCGAACGCTCGGCCTCGGCGGCGTCCATCATGCGGCCGGTGAGACACATCTCCATGGCCTTGGACTTGCCCACGGCGCGGGTGAGGCGCTGGGTGCCGCCGGCGCCGGGGATGGTGCCGATGGTGATCTCGGGCTGGCCGAACTTGGCGTTGTCGCCGGCGATGATGAAGTCGCACATCATGGCCATCTCGCAGCCGCCGCCCAGTGCGAAGCCGGCCACCGCCGCCACGACGGGCTTGCGGCACTTGGTGACCCGCTCCCAGCCGTCGGTGATGAAGTTGGCGAGGTAGTTGTCCATGTAGCCCTTGTCGGCCATCTCCTTGATGTCGGCGCCGGCGGCGAAGGCCTTGTCCGAACCGGTCAGCACGATGGCGCCGATGGCATCGTCGGCCTCGAAGGCGTCCAGCGCCTGGCCCAGCTCGGAGATCAGGGCGGCGCACAGCGCGTTCATGGCCTTGGGCCGGTTCAGCGCGATCAGGCCGACATTGCCGCGGGTCTCGACGGTGATGTTCTCGAAAGCCATGGGAATTCCTCTTCGCTTGAAGGTGTCACTCGGGTGAAATGGTGAAGCGCAGGGTCACCCCGGCGCGGTCCTGGGTGGTTTCGAGGCGCAGCACCTCGGTCTCGCGGCGATAGAGCCGGTCGCCCTCGCGCGTCCAGCCCAGCTGGGGCAGGGTGGCGGCGTAGAATTTCAAGATGTCGGCGGGCCTGGCTGCGCCGTGGGCATAGGCCTCGACGATGCGGCCCGAGGGCGAATCGAAGGAGACGCCCGATCCCATGACCTCGGTCAGGCCGGGGGGCAGCGGCAGGTCCTCGTAGGCGGACAGGAACGCCTCGGCCCGCGCCGGTCCAGGCCCGAGCAGGAGGATAAGCGCGAAAGCGGTAGCCAGATGCCGAAAACGAGCCATGGAATCCCTATACCATCACACTTGCCGCTTCGCACAATAGAAAGTGGAGCGTCCTGCCTGGGTGATCCGGCGGATGCCGCCGCAATCCGGCTCTCCGGGGCAATCGGGGCAGCGCTCGCCCTCGCGGCCGTAGACCTGGAAGGAATGCTGGAAATAGCCCAGTTCGCCGTCGGGTCTTGCGTGGTCCTTCAAGGTGGAGCCGCCGGCGGCGATGGCGTCGCGCAGCACGGTCTTGATCAGCGGCGTCAGGCGCCCGATTTCGGTATTGGTCAGGGAACCGGCGGGGCGCAGCGGCGAGATGCCGGCGCGGAACAGGCTCTCGCACACATATATGTTGCCGAGACCGGCCACCACCTTCTGGTCCAGCAGCACCGTCTTGATGGGGCCGCTCTTGCCCCGCACCGCCTCGCCCAATGCGCCAGCGTCGAAGGCTTCGTCCAGGGGCTCGGGCCCGATCCCGGCCAGCAGGGGATGGGCGGCCAGTTCGGCGGCGTCGCACAGGGTGAACAGGCCGAAGCGGCGGGGATCGGTCAGCGTCACCGAAAACCCCTCCTCGGTGATCCATTCCACGTGGTCGTGGGGGCCGGGCGGGGCATTGCGCAAGGGCGAGATGGTCATGCGCCCCGACATGCCGAGATGGCCCAGCATGATCAGGCCGCCTTCCATGCGCACCACCAGGTACTTGGCACGCCGTCCCACGGTTTCCACGGTGCGCCCGGTCAGGCGCTTGGCGAAGTCCTTGGGGAACGGCAGCCGCAGGCCGGCGCGCCGGGTCTCGACGGACACGAACCGTCGTCCGTCCCAGACTTGGGCCAGACCACGGGCGACGGTTTCGACTTCGGGCAGCTCGGGCATGGCGGGCAGTATAGGACAGGCTCCTCCCCGTGACAGCGACGAATTTCCGAGCTAAGGTGCCGCACCATGACGAACAGCCATTCCCATAACGGCGGCACCACCCATTTCGGCTTCAAGACCGTGGGCGAGGACGAGAAGGTCTCGCTGGTCCGCGACGTCTTCGATTCGGTGGCGTCCAAGTACGATTTGATGAACGACCTGATGAGCGCCGGCGTCCATCGCCTGTGGAAGTCGGCGTTCCTGGACATGCTGCGGCCCCGGCCCGACCAGACCCTGCTGGACGTGGGCGGCGGCACCGGCGACATCGCCTTCGGCTGGAAGAAGCGGGGCGGCGGCCCCGTGACCGTGTGCGACATCAACCGCGAGATGCTGTCCGTCGGGCGCGACCGCGCCGTGGATCGCAATCTGCTGGGCGGGCTGACCTGGGTGTGCGGCAATGCCGAGGAACTGCCCATACCCGACCGGTCGGTCGACCGATACACCATCGCGTTTTGCCTGCGCAACGTCACCCATTGGGACCGGGCCATCGCCGAGGCCTATCGCGTGCTGCGCCCCGGCGGGCGCTTCATGTGCCTGGAATTCTCGCGCGTCATCGTGCCGGGCCTGCGCGAGGCCTATGACGCCTATTCCTTCAACGTGCTGCCCAAGGTGGGCGGCATGGTCACCGGCAATGCCGAGGCCTACCAGTATCTGGTGGAGAGCATCCGCAAGTTCCCGCCCCAGGAGGAAATGGCCGCCATGGTCGAGGCCGCCGGCTTTGCCCGTGTCGAGGTCCGCAACCTGTCGGCGGGCATCGCCGCCATCCATTCGGGGTGGCGCCTGTAAATGATCCGTTCGTTCCGCAATCTGAACCGCCTGCTGACCATCGGCCGCGTGCTGGCGCGCCACGACGCCCTGTTCCTGCTGGAAGACTATCTGCCCATGGCGCGCTTCGGCTCGAAGCTGCTGCGCGGCGGGCGGTCGCCGGCCAGCACGGGCCGTCCGGGCCAGCGTCTGGCCGCCGCCTTGGCCGAGCTGGGGCCGTCCTTCATCAAGCTGGGCCAGGCCCTGTCCACCCGCGCCGATCTGCTGGGCGAGGAGATGGCGGCCGATCTGTCGGGCCTGCAGGACGAGTTGCCGCCCTTTTCGCCCGAGGAAGCGCGGCGCATCGTCGAGGAGGAACTGGGCGGGCCGCTGTCCAACTTCTATTCCGCCTTCGACGACGTGCCGGTGGCGGCGGCCTCCATCGCCCAGGTGCATTTCGCCACCACCCGCCAGGGCCGCGAGGTGGCGGTCAAGGTGCTGCGCCCCGGCGTCGAGGCCAAGTTCCACCGCGACATCGACCTGCTGTACTGGCTGGCCGAGTGGGCCGAGCTGGCCCTGCCGCGCATCCGCCGCCTGAAGCCCGTCGAGACGGTCAAGACCTTCGAGGAATCCGTCACCCTGGAGATGGACCTGCGCTTCGAGGCGGCCGCCGCCTCCGAACTGGCCGAGAACTTCCGCGGCGACGACAATTTCAAGGTGCCGGAAGTGGATTGGCTGCGCACCGGCAAGCGGCTTTTGACGCTGGAACGCGTCTCGGGCATTCCGGTGGACGAGACCGAGCGCCTCAGGGCGGCGGGCATCGATCCCGTCGACGTGCTGGCCAAGGCCGCCGAGGCCATGTTCAAGCAGGTGTTCCGCGACGGCTTCTTCCACGCCGACATGCATCCGGGCAACCTGTTCATCGGCGAGGGCGGCCAGCTCATCGCCATGGATTTCGGCATCATGGGCCGGGTGGACAAGCGCACCCGGCGCTTCCTGGGCGAGATGCTGCTGGGCTTTTTGTCGGGCGACTACCGCAAGGTGGCCGAGGTGCACTTCGCCGCCGGCTACGTGCCCGCCGACCAGTCCATGGACACCTTCACCCAGGCCTGCCGCTCCATCGCCGAGCCGATCCTGGGCCGGCCGCTCCACGAGATCTCCATCGCCAAGCTGCTGGGCCAGCTGTTCCAGGTGACCGAGACCTTCGCCATGGAGACGCAGCCCCAGCTGCTGCTGCTGCAAAAGAGCATGCTGGTGGCCGAGGGGGTGGGGCGCATCCTCGACCCCAACATCAACATGTGGCATCTGGCCCAGCCCCTGATCGAAGGCTGGATGCGCGAAAACCTCGGCCCCGAGGCCAAGGTGCGCGAGACGGTAAGCAGCGTGGTCGGATCGCTCGAACGCCTGCCCCGCCTGATCGCCGAGACCGAGCGGACCTATTCCATGCTGGTCAACCAGGGGCTCAAGCTGCACCCGGAAACGGTCAAGGCCATGTTTCCGCAGCAAAACCGCGCGCGCCGCCCCGTGCCCGCCCTCGGCTGGCTCATCGCCGCCGCCCTGGCTGTGGCGCTGTATCTGAAATAGGTGGGGGCCATTACGGGGCTCTCGCCCCGATCCCCGGTTGGAGGCGACGCCCCCATACCTCTTTTCGATTCATAAAATAAAATGGGGTCCGGGGCATTGGCTCCGGATGGGCTTGGGCGATAGCCCAATTCGGCCCTATTCCGCCGCGCCGGCCTTGTTGGAATTGGCGGCCGGCATGTCGGGGTCGCGCAGCACGTAGCCACGTCCCCACACCGTCTCGATGTAGGATTCGCCGCCCGTGGCGGTGGCCAGCTTCTTTCTGAGCTTGCAGATGAAGACGTCGATGATCTTCAACTCGGGCTCGTCGATGCCGCCGTAGAGGTGGTTGAGGAACTGCTCCTTGGTGAGCGTCTGGCCCTTGCGGAGCGAGAGCAGCTCCAGGATGCCGTATTCCTTGGCGGTGAGGTGCAGCGGCTCGCCGGTGACGGCGACGGTGCGCGCGTCCAGGTTCACCGACAGCTTGCCGGTGTCGATCACCGACTGGGCATGGCCCTTGGAGCGCCGGACGATGGCCTGGATGCGGGCCACCAGCTCGCCCTTGTCGAACGGCTTGGTCAGGTAATCGTCGGCGCCCGAGCCCAGGCCCTTGATCTTCTTGTCCGGTTCGGAAAGGCCCGACAGAATGAGGACCGGCGTCTCGATGCGCGCCGAGCGCAAGCGGCGCAGCACCTCGTAGCCGTCCATGTCGGGCAGCATCAGGTCCAGCAGGATGATGTCGTAATCGTAGAGCTTGCCGATCTCGAGCCCGTCCTCGCCCAAGGCAGTGGTGTCGACCACCATGCCCTCGGCCTTGAGCATGGCTTCGATCGCCCTGGACATCAGCTGGTCGTCTTCGACCACTAAAACTCGCATCGTAAGGTCCCCGGTCCCATCCGTCTCTACGATGTGTTAACCATACGGGTGTATTCTGATGAGTTCAAGGCGGCTGGAAGGGGTACGCGATTGAAATTCCTTGTCCGCAACCTGATCAACGACATCGAACGGGTTTCCAACATCCAGGTTTACGGCCAGGTGGCGGCCGTTCAGGGCATGCTGCTGGAAGCCGGCGGCGTGCAGCGGACGATTTCGGTGGGCGACCGCTGCAACGTGGTGGCCCGTGACGGGCGCCGGGTGATCTGCGAGGTGGTGGGCTTCCGCCAGGGCCGGGCGCTGCTGATGCCCTATTCCCCCATCGAAGGAATCGGGCTTGGCTGCCGCACCGAGGTGCAGGACGCCGAGCCGGTGGTCTATCCCGACCGCGGCTGGCTGGGCCGGGTGATCAACGGCTTCGGCGAGCCGGTGGACGGGTTGGGGCCGCTGCCGGGCGGCGACACCGCCTATCCGATCAAGGCCCAGCCGCCTTCGGCCCATTCCCGCTCGCGGGTGTCGGGCAAGATCGACCTGGGCCTGCGCTCGGTCAACGCCTTCCTCACCTGCTGCCGCGGCCAGCGCATGGGCATCTTCGCCGGCTCGGGCGTGGGCAAGTCGTCCATCATGTCCATGATGGCGCGCAACACCTCGGCCGACATCGCCGTGCTGGGCCTGATCGGCGAGCGCGGCCGCGAGGCCCGCGAATTCATCGAGGACGACCTGGGGCCCGAGGGCATGAAGCGCTCCATCGTCGTGGTCTCCACCTCGGACGAAAGCCCGCTGATGCGGCGCCAGGCCGCCTACATGACGCTGACCGTGGCCGAGTATTTCCGCGACCAGGGTCTGGACGTGTTGTGCATGATGGATTCGGTGACCCGCTTCGCCATGGCCCAGCGCGAGATATCGCTGTCGGCGGGCGAGCCGCCGGCGTCCAAGGGCTATACGCCCACCGTGTTCGCCGAGTTGCCGCGCCTGCTCGAGCGGGCCGGGCCCGGCGTGGGCAAGGGCTCCATCACCGGCCTGTTCACCGTGCTGGTGGACGGCGACGACCACAACGAGCCCATCGCCGACGCGGTGCGTGGCATCCTGGACGGCCATATCGTGCTGGACCGCTCCATCGCCGAGCGCGGCCGCTATCCGGCCATCAACATCCTGCGCTCGGTCAGCCGAACCATGCCCGGCTGCAACAACCAACAGGAAAACGACCTGGTGCGCCGGGCCCGCGCCCTGTTGTCCACCTACGAGGACATGGCCGAGCTGATCCGGCTGGGCGCCTATCGCCGGGGCACCGACCCCAAGGTGGACGAGGCCATCCATTATTACCCGGCGCTGGAAGCCTTCCTCGGCCAGCTGAAGACCGAGGCGACCAACCTGCAGACCGCCTACGCCCAGCTGGCCGAGATCCTCGGCATGCCGTTCGACGGCGACGGCATGGGACGGAAGTAGGTTCCCGATGGCCGCCAAGGGGCTCAAGACCCTCATCCGTCTCGCCAAGTGGGAAGTGGACGAGAAACGGCGCATCCTGGTGGCGCTGCAGGGCCGCGAGGACGAGATCCTGGCCGCCATCCGCCATGCCGAGGAAAGCCTGGTCCACGAGCAGCAGGTAGCGGCCGAGGACGCCGCCGGGGTGGGCTTCGCCTATGCCGCCTTCGCCAATGCCTGGCTGGCCCGGCGCGAACAGCTGATGCAGATGCTCGAACAGGTGCGCCAGGAAATCGTGCGGGCGCGCGACATCCTGGCCGAGGCCTTCAACCAGCTGAAGACCTACGAGATCACCCAGAAGGAGCGCGAGCGCCGCGCCCAGGCGGAACTGGACAAGAAGGAACAGGCCTTCCTGGACGAGGTCGGCTTGAATATCCACCGCAGGCGGGACACGGGCGAGGAGTAGCCCTTATCGCGCCGTCGGTATGATCCCGCCGACCAGGGCCACGACGACCATCAGCAGGATCAGGGTCAGCACCTTCCAGAATAGCAGCGGGTTGCGTTCCATCAGCGGCGGGCGCTGGGCGGCCAGATAGTCCGGGCTGGGCTGGCGCAGGTCGTGGGCGAATTCCGAGACGTCCTCGTAGCGCCGGCTGGGCTCCACCTGGACGGCCTTTTCCAGCACGGAATCGATCCAGGCGGGCAGCTCGCGGTCCTCGTCCAGCGCGGTGGCGTAGCGCAGCTTTCTCTGCGCCGCCGGGCTGCGCGCCTTGGCCACCTGGGTGCCGTAGGGATAGCGGCCGGTCAGCATGCGATAGGCGATCACGCCCAGCGAGAAGATGTCCGAGCGCTCGCTGCCGCCGTCGCCCAGGAAGTATTCCGGCGCGGTGTAGAGCGCGGTGCCCAGGATGGGATCGTCGGCGGGGGGCTGGCCGGCTTCGGCCACGCCGGCGACCCGGACGGAGCCGAAATCGATGATCTTCACCGTGCCGGTCTTGTCGATGACGATGTTTTCCGGCCGCAGGTCCTGGTGCAGCATCTCCATGCGGTGGAAGGCGCGCAGGCCCTTGGCGATCTGCTCGACGACCGAGCGCACCGCCTCCAGCGGCGGGGCGGGGTTGTCGATCATCCACTGGGCCAGGGTCTGGCCCTCGACATATTCCATGGCGACGTAGAGGAAGCCGCGCTTGCGGCTTTGGGGGCAGGGTTTCAGCACATGGGCGCTGTTGACGCGCCGCGCCACCCATTCCTCCATCTTGAAGCGCCGCAGATAGCCGGCGTCGCCGCGAAGATCGATGGAGGGGAGCTTGAGCGCCACCAGGGCGCCGGTCTCCACATCCTCGGCGAGATAGATATGGCTGCGGCTGCTGGCGTGGATTTCGCGCACGATGCGATAGCCGTCGAACGGCGCCCTGGCCTCGGGCAGGGGCGGCAAGGCCAAGTCCTCGGCCTGTTCCAGCGCCTCGGCCGCCTCGCGGCTGGGCAGTTGGTCGACGCGTACGATCTGCAGGGTCAGGTTGTCGCTGCTGCCCCGTCGCAACGCCTCGTCGACGATGAGGCGGGCGGCGCGGTCCAAATCCTCGGCGTTGGCCGCCACGGTCGCGGCCACGAAGGCGGAATCCATGTATTCGTGGACGCCGTCGGTGGTCAGCAGGAAGGTGTCGCCCGGCTCGACCGGCAGTTCGCGGTGGTCGATCTCCAGTTGCTGGTTGATGCCGAGCGCCCGGCCGAGATAGCTGCGCCCGCCGCCCACCTCCACCCGGTGGTCGTTGGTCAATTGCTCGAGCGAGCCGCCGCTTAAGCGCCAGATGCGCGAATCCCCCACATGGAACAGATAGGCGGTGTTGGAGCGCAGGATCAGGGCGCTCAGCGTGCAGACATAGCCCCGGTCCTGGTCGTAGCAGATGCGGTTGCGCTGGGTCTGGGCGTGCAGCCAGGAATTGGCCGCCGCCAGGATGCGCTGCGCCGAGGTCTTCACCGACCAGGCATCAGAGGTGCAGAAATAGTCGGTCATGAACGACTTCACCGCCGATTCGGCGGCGATGTGGCTGACCTCGCTGGTGCTGATGCCGTCGGCCAGGGCGATGGCCGCGCCCTTGGAGCCGAGCAGCGGCTCGTCGGGCACCAGGGCGCCGTGGAAATCCTGGTTGGTTTCCTTGCGGCCCTTGTCGGAATGCTGCCCGATGGACAGTTTCAGCCCGTTTGCCATGTCCAACCCCGGGAAGACGCGCCCTCCGGGGGACGGAGGGCGCTTCGCCACTACTTCAGGACCCGCTTGGCGGCGGTCTTGATATGGGTGGAATACAAGGTCAGGCCGGTGAACGCCAGACCGCCGAACAGGTTGCCCAGCACCGTGGGGATCTCGTTCCACACCATGTAGTCCATCACCGAGAACTTGCCGCCCATCAGCATGGCGCAGGGGAACAGGAACATGTTGACGATGGAATGCTCGAAGGCCATGCCGAAGAACAGCATGATGGGCATCCACATGGCGATGACCTTGCCGCTGACCGAGGTGGAGATCATGGCGCCCACCACGCCGGTCGACACCATCCAGTTGCACAGCATGCCGCGGATGAACAGGGTGGCCATGCCGGCGGCGCCGTGGCTGGCATAGCCCAGCGTCCGGTTCTCGCCGATGGTGGAGATGATGGCGCCCACCTTGTCGGGCGGGGTGGAGAAGCCGTAGGTGGCGACGATGGTGGCCATCACCGCCACGGTGAAGGCGCCGGCGAAATTGCCGACGAACACCAGCCCCCAGTTGCGCAGGATGCCGCCGATGGTCACGCCGGGGCGCTTGTCCAGCCAGGCCAGGGGCGTCAGCACGAATACGCCGGTCAACAGGTCGAAGCCCAGCAGGTACAGCATGGAAAAGCCCACCGGGAACAGAATCGCGCCGACGATGGGATAGCCGGTCTGGACGCTGACGGTGACCGCGAACCAGGCGGCCAGGGCCAGGATGGCGCCGGCCATGTAGGCCCGGATCACCGTGTCGCGGGTGGACATGTAGATTTTCGCTTCGCCCGCATCCACCATCTTGGTGACGAACTCCGCGGGAACCAGATACGCCATGATGCTTCCCCTTCCAGATCGCCCGCCGCAACGGGCCACATGGAGGGGGAAGATGCATGAACCATGCCTAAATGCGGCGGCGCGGAAATCCGGCCTTCATGGGAGGATTCTGCAGCCTAAAAAGAGGGCAATGCCCATAATAACGGTGCAAATGCACTTTAAATGGGCATTGCGGGTGCATCGTTTGGACATTCGCGGGGAAGTTTATGGGCCGGCGAGGGACTGGACCGGTTTCCCGGCCTTCGTCCCTCGCCGCCCGTGGCAGCTTCGCGCCCCGTATGGGGGGAGGGTGGCGCGAGCAATGCCCTTTTCCCACCCGTCTCCCTGAGATTGAGCGGTGGGGCCCTGGCCATCCGTCCCGGCGGAGTGGGGGGAGCTGGGACGGGCGTCAGGGTGAGAAATAGAATAATTCAACCAAAGCGGCCCGGCAAGAGCTTTGCCGTCCGGAGGTGAAGGTTATCGCCGGTTCAGCAGAGGCCGCCCGAACTACAGCAGCTTGACCACGAAGAAGCCGCCCACCAGGACGACGACGAACACGGTGGTGACCAGCTTCAGGCGACGTTCCACGAAATCGCGGATGGGCGGGCCGAACTTCCACAGAAGTGCGGCCACCAGAAGGAAGCGCATGCCGCGCGCCACGATCGAGGCGAAGGTGAACTTCATCAGGTCGAAGTCGAAGGCGCCGGCGGTGATGGTCACCAGCTTGTAGGGGATGGGGGTGGCGCCCTTGACGATGATGAACCACACGCCCCATTCGTCGATGATCGGCTTTAAGGCGTGGAATTTTTCCTGCAGATGGAAGGCGCCCAGGATGGCCATGCCGATGGAATCCATGGCGAAGGCGCCGATGGCGTAGCCGAGGAAGCCGCCCGCCACCGAGGAGACGGTGCAGATCATGGCGATGCGCAGCCACTGGGTGGGCGCGGCGATGACCATGGGGATCAGCATGACGTCGGGCGGAATGGGGAAGAACGAGCTTTCGATGAACGAGATGGCCGCCAGCCACCAGATGGCGTGCCGGTGGGCCGCCTTGGCCATCATCCAGTCGTAGAGACCCTTCAGCATCATGCGGACTCCTCAAGAATCGGCGAGGTGTAGCAGCCGGAGGCCAAAGGGGCAACCACCCCTTGTCTTTTGCGCGCGCCAACGGCACTTTGGGGCCGTATCGGGGAGAATGCGGACATGCGCGCGGCGATCGCGGCGGGATTGGCGGTGATGGGGGTGGCGGGAAGTGCCGCGGCCGAGGAGGCGTTCGCCCTGGCCGCGCTGCGCTTCGACCCCCTGTCGCTGGGCATCGGCGCCCTGCTGGTCCTGGTGCCCGCCGTGGCGGCGCTGCTCTTGCTGCGCTGGCGCATGGCGGGGCTTGCCGCCGAGGCGGCGCGCTCCGCCGCCCTGGCCGAGCGCCTGGGCGAAAGCCTGCTGGCGGCGCCCGACGGCTTCTATGCCTGGCTGGGGGGCGAGCGCGAGATCTGCTCGCGCCGGCTGGCCGTGCTGCTGGGCCTGTTCGGCGGCACCCAATCCACCTTCACCGACGTGCTGGAATCCTTCGCCGCCGCCGATGCCGCCCAGTTGGACGGTGCTGCGTCGCGCCTGCGCGAGGAGGGCCAGGGCTTCGAGCTGGAACTGCGCCTGCGCGACGGCGGCCGCCGTGTCCGGGCGGTGGGCATCCGCGCCG
The DNA here is from genome assembly GCF_001511835.1 of Magnetospirillum sp. XM-1. Taxonomy (NCBI): domain Bacteria; kingdom Pseudomonadati; phylum Pseudomonadota; class Alphaproteobacteria; order Rhodospirillales; family Rhodospirillaceae; genus Magnetospirillum; species Magnetospirillum sp. XM-1. The sequence continues at coordinate 4,813,177 of NZ_LN997848.1, read as the reverse complement.
CCGGGGCCGACGGCCAGGGGCTGGCCGATCTGGTCTGGATGCACGACGTCACCGAAGGGGCCGCCTTCGAGGCGGAACTGGCGTCCCGTCTGGCCGGGCTGGTGGCCGAGCGCGAACGGATCGAGGGCCTGCTGGGCATGCTGCCCATTCCCGTCTGGGTGCGCGACGACGATCTGTCGCTGCTGCACGTCAACCGGGCCTATGCCAGGGCGGTGGACGTGGCCTCGCCCCAGGCGGCGGTGGCGGGCCAGATCGAGCTGGCCTCGGACGGTTCGGTGCGCGAGGCCCGGGCCCTGGCCGCCCGGGCGCGGGCGGCGGGCGAGTCCCGCGCCGAATCCTTCCATCTGGTGCTGGGCGGCCAACGCCGCTTCACCGAGATTATCGAGGCGCCGTTCGAGACCAGCGACGGCGGGCTGCTGACCGCCGGCTACGCCATGGACCTCACCCGCATCGAGGAATTGCAGGTGGAACTGGGCCGCCACGCCAGCGCCCACGCCCAGGTGCTGGAGCACCTGGCCACCGCCATCGCCATCTTCTCCACCGACACAAGGCTCACCTTCTTCAACACCGCCTTCACCCGGCTGTGGCGGCTGGAGGCGGACTGGCTGACGGCCCAGCCCACCTACGGCGCCGTGCTGGATTCCTTGCGCGAACGCCGCCTGCTGCCCGAGGTGGCCGATTACCGCGCCTACAAGGAAGACGAGCTGAAGCGGTTCATCTCGCTGATCGACGCCGCCGAGACCCTGCTGCACCTGCCCGACGGCCGCACCTTGCGCCGGATGATCGCCGCCCATCCCTATGGCGGCCTGATCTTCACCTACGAGGACGTCACCGACACCTTGGCGCTGGAGCGCTCGTTCAACACCGCGCTGGCGGTGCAGCGCGAAACCCTCGACCACCTGCACGAGGGCGTGGCGGTGTTTCGGGGCGACGGGCGCCTGCGCCTGTTCAATCCCGCCTACGCCCGCATCTGGAACCTGCCGGCTCCCATGCTGGAGGCCGAGCCCCACGTCAACGAGCTGGTCGAAGCCCACCGTCCCTATTTCGAGGGCGGCGCCGAGCGCACCTCGGTCTGGCCGGAAATGCGCGAGCGCCTGATGGCCCTGTTCAACACCCGGGCGCCCCAGAGCGGCCGGGTCGAGCGCCTGGACGATTCCATCGTCGATTTCGCCTCGGTGCCGCTGCCCGACGGGGCCATGCTGCTGACCTGGCTGGACGTCACCGATTCAGCCCGGGTGGAGCGCGCGCTGCGTGAACGTAACGAGGCGCTGGCCGCCGCCGACCTGTTGAAGAGCGAATTCATCGCCAACGTCTCGGCCGAGGTCCGAAAGCCGCTGACCACGGTGATCGGCTTCTCCGAGATGCTGGCCGCCGAGTATTTCGGCAAGCTCAACAAGCGCCAGCACGAATACGCCAAGGGCATCACCGAGGCGGGCCAGGGGCTGCAGGCGCTGATCTCCGACATCCTCGACCTTGCCGCCATCGAGGCCGGCCAGATGGCGCTGGAGCTCGACACCGTCGACATCCACCCCATGCTGTCCGGGGTGCTGGGGCTGGTGCGCGAACGGGTGCGGGAAAAGAAGCTGCACCTGGATTTCGACTGCCCGCTGGACATCGGCTGGATCGTCGCCGACGAGCGCCGGCTGCGTCAGGTGATGTTCAACCTGCTGGGCAACGCGTTGAAGCGCACGCCTTCGGGCGGAAGGGTGACGGTGCGGGCCGAGCGCAGGCCGACCGAGCTGGCGCTGACCATCAGCGATACCGGCGCCGGCCTTTCCGACGAGCAGCGGCAACGCCTGTTTGGCGGCTTCGTGGCGGGTGGCCGCCGCGAGGCGCTGCCGGCCGGCCAGGGCGACGACGATTCGGGCATCGGCCTTGCCCTGGTGCAGCGCTTCGTCGATCTGCATGGCGGCAGGGTGGAATTGGCTTCTCTTCCCGGCGAGGGTACGGTGGTGACCGTGCGCCTGCCGGTAGGCGCTGGGGCGGCATGAGCAACATGGGAGCGGATGGGTGATGATGAGCAAGATGGGATGGCGGGGCGGCCTGGTTGCCGCCGCGATTCTGGTGACGGCGGCCTTGCCCGCCCGGGCCGAGACGGTGACCGAGGAGTTCTCCATCGGCAGCAAGTGGCCCGACCAGCAGCTCTACATCCGCAACAAGCATCCCGCCAACCTCTACGACGTCAAGCCGGAGAAGACGGTGCTGTTCCTGCACGGCGCCACCTATCCCGCCCATTCCTCCTTCGACATGGCGGTGGACGGCCAGAGCTGGATGGACTGGATGGTGGCCCGGGGCTACGACGTCTATACCCTGGACATCCGCGGCTACGGCAAGTCGGGCCGCCCGCCTGAGATGAAGCAGACGCCCGAGGCCAACGCCCCCGTGGTGGACACCGCCGAGGCGGTCGAAGACGTCACCCGCGCCGTGGATTTCATTCTGTCCCGGCGCAATGCCCAGCGTCTGGTGCTGGTCGGCTGGTCGTGGGGCGCCACCCTGGCGGGGACCTACGCCAACACCGCCCAGGACAAGGTGGAGCGGCTGGTGCTCTACGCGCCGCAATGGCTGCGCGAGGTGACGCCGCCCACCGACGCCGAACTGGCCCGGGTGCCCGCCTGGCGACAGGTGGACCCCAGGGAGGCCCGCGACATCTGGCTGAAGGCGGTGCCCGAGGCCAAGCGCGACGGCGTGTTGCCCAAGGCCGTCTTCGGCGACTGGCTGAAGGCGACCCTGGCCAGCGACCCCGAACCCGCCACCCCCCACACGGTGCGCGCGCCCAACGGCGTGGTGCTGGACACCATGCGCTATTGGGCGTCCAACAAGCCGCGCTGGAACCCCGAGCGCCTGTCCATTCCCGCCTTGGTGATCCAGGGCGAGTGGGACGCCGAGGCGCCGCCCGCCATGGGCATGAAGCTGTTCAACCGCCTGACCGGTTCGCCCTACAAGCGCTACGTCATGGTGGGCGAGGCCACCCACGCCGCCCTGATCGAAAAGAACCGCAAGCAGCTCTATCAGGCGGTGGCCGAGTTCCTGGAATCGCCCGGACCGCGGCGGTAGAGCTTTTATTGTTCGTCACCCCCGGGCTTGTCCCGGGGGTCCATGGATGGCCGGGTCAAGCCCGGCCATGACGAGCGGAGAGGGCCTGGGCATCCCCCTTAGGCAAATTCATTGGCAGCCTATCCGAACAGACCGGGCGGGTCGGCCTCTTCCGCCGGGCAGAGATCGGCCATGCCGATGCCCAGCAGGCGGAAGGCGCGGCCGTCCGCCTGACGCTCCAGCAGGGCCAGTCCTGCCCGTAGGATGACGTCGGCCCGCGTCGTCGGATCGGCCAGGCGGTGGTGGCGGGTGACCACCTTGAAATCGGCGGTTTTCAGCTTCAGCACCACGGTCCGTCCCGCCAGATGGGCGCGGTCCAGGCGCCGCGCCACCCCCTCGGCCAGGGGGGCCAGCGCCTCGGCCAGCATGCGGGCATCGCGGATGTCGCGGGCGAAGGTGGTCTCGGTGGAAACGCTCTTGGTCGGGCGGTCGGGATTGACCGGGCGGGTGTCGATGCCATGCACCATGCCAGCCAGCCTTCGGCCGAACTTGCCCCAGCGCGCCACGAACTCCGCCTCGGCCAGCGACTGCAACTGGGCGATGGTGGTGATGCCCTGCTCGGCCATGCGCGCCGCCGTGGCCTGGCCGATGCCGAACAGGGCGGTCACCGGGCGGGGCGCCAGGAAGGCGGCGGCTTCCGCCCGGCCGATTACCGAGAAGCCGTCGGGCTTGTTAAGGTCGGACGCCATCTTGGCCAGGAACTTGTTGTAGCTCAAGCCCACCGAGACGGTGATGCCCACCTCGCGGCGGATGGCGCGGGCCAGCCGGGCCAGCAGCACGGCGGCCGGGCGTTCCACCAGACGCACCCCCGGCGACAGGTCGAGATAGGCCTCGTCCAGGGAAAGCGGCTCCACCAGGGGCGTGGCCTTCTCGAACAGGGCGCGGATATCGGCGCTGACCCGCTTGTATTTGGCGATGTCGGGGGGAATGACCACGGCGTGGGGGCACAGTTCCAGCGCCTTGAACATGGGCATGGCCGAACGCGGCCCGAATTTGCGCGCCACGTAGCAGGCGGTGGTCACCACGCCCCGCCCGCCCGGATGGCCGACGATCACCGGCTTGTCCATCAGGGACGGGTTGTCGCGCTTCTCCACCGAGGCGTAAAACGCGTCGCAATCGATATGGGCGATGCACAGATCCGGCAATTCGGCATGACGCACTAGCCGCGCCGAGCCGCAGACGGGGCAGGCGGCCTCGCCGTTTCCCAAGGCTCCGCAATCCCGGCACACCGTCGGCGCTTGATCACCATATGTTCCCATGGGGCGACTATAGCGCGAGCGGCCCAAAAAGAAACCCCCCGGTTATGCACCGGGGGGTAAAGTCAAACAGGGAGGCTTCACGTCTAGGAGACGTAGGGTCCGAAGACCCGGAACCCAGGCATTGCACCTGGGAACGATGTGGCGGAACCCGCCGAACTCGGGACCTGCTGCGGTGCAGCACGTCGTAGGTATTGATTTACGGCAGGAAATGATTTCGAACCACACCAAAAAGCTGGACAGAGGCATGCTTCCAGCGCATGCCTTATGCTTTCGGGTAGGGTCTTTGCCCGATCAGGCGGATTCGGCGATCTTGCCCAGGAGGAAGTCGCGGAACACCGTGATGCGCTTGGAATGGCGCAATTCCTCGGGATAGACGAAGTAGGCCTCGACCTTCGGCCCCTTCAGCTCGGGCAGGATGGGAACCAGGCTTTCCGCCTCGCCGCGCAGGTAATCCGGCATGGCGGCGATGCCCAGCCCGCTTTTGACGGCCCGGTAGATGCCGTAGATGTTGTTGACCTCCAGCACCGGCTTGCGCGGGCGGTCGGGCGAGGCGCCCGCTTCCAGCAGCCAGTTGACGTTGGAGACCGGGGCCGAGACCCGCGTGTCGTCGCCGTAGACGATGATGCGGTGGTTGTCGAGATCGTCGGCGGATTTCGGCATGCCGTACTTTTCGATGTACGACGGCGCGGCGAACACCGCGTAGTTCATGGACAAGAGGTGACGCTGGATCAGGTCGGGCTGGCGCGGCGGCATCATGCGGATGGCCACGTCGGCCTCGCGCATGGCTAGGTCCAGCTCGCCGTCGAACAGCACCATGGTCACCGAGATGTCGGGATAGGCGTCCAGGAAGTCCTTGATGCGGGGCGTCAGCCACAAAGAGCCGAAGGCCACGGTGGTGGTGATCTTCAGCGGTCCCTGGGCGCGCTCGCGGCTTTCGGTGAGCAGCGCCTCGGTCATGGCCAGCTTGGAGAACACGTCGCGGGCGGTCTTGTAGAGAAGCTCGCCCTGCTCCGTCAGGATCAGGCCGCGGGCATGGCGATGGAAGAGGGGGAGGTTGAGGCTTTCCTCCAGCGCGCTGATCTGGCGGCTGACGGCCGACTGGCTAAGGTTCAGCACTTCGCCCGCATGGGTGAAGCTGCCGGCCTCGGCCACGGCGTGAAAAACCCTCAGTTTGTCCCAGTCCATGGTGCGACCGGTCTCCTCCCCTGGCGGATTATTTTTTCCGCCTCCCCAATCATTGCAGGCTACTGTGCCGTAACTTAACCGCCATGTCCATGCGCCGCGAGGAAGCGTTCGGCTTCCAGCGCCGCCATGCAGCCGGTGCCGGCAGCGGTGACGGCCTGGCGGTAGATCTTGTCCTGCACGTCGCCGGCGGCGAACACGCCGGGGATATTGGTGGAGGTGGCGCCCGCCTTGGTGATCAGGTAGCCCTCCTCGTCCATCTCGAGCGCGCCCTTGAACAGGTCGGTGTTGGGGGTGTGGCCGATGGCGATGAACACACCGTCCACCGGCAGCACGGACAGCGCGCCGGTCTTGACGTTCTTGATGCGCACGCCGGTGACGCCGGGGGGATTGCTGTCGCCGACGATCTCGTCGACGACGCTGTCCCAGGCGACCGACACCTTGGAATTGGCGAACAGGCGGTCCTGGGCGATCTTTTCCGAGCGGAGCGCGTCGCGGCGATGGATCAGGGTCACCTTCGACGCGATGCCGGCCAGGTAGAGGGCTTCTTCCACCGCCGAATTGCCGCCGCCGACCACAGCAACTTCCTTACCGCGGAAGAAGAAGCCGTCGCAGGTGGCGCAGGCCGAGACGCCGAAGCCCGAAAACTTCTTTTCCGATTCGATGCCCAGCCAGCGGGCGGTGGCGCCGGTGCAGATGATCAGCGTGTCGCCGGTATAGGTGTCGCCCGAATCGCCCACGGCGGTGAACGGACGCTTGGAAAGGTCCACCGAGACGATGGTGTCGTCCATGAAGCGGGTGCCCACATGCTCGGCCTGGGCCTGCATCTGCTCCATCAGCCAGGGGCCCTGGACCGCCTCGGCGAAGCCGGGGAAGTTTTCCACGTCGGTGGTGATGGTCAGCTGTCCGCCGGGCTGCAGGCCGGCCACCAGCATGGGTTCAAGATTGGCGCGCGCCGCATAGATGGCGGCGGTGCAGCCGGCGGGCCCGGAGCCCAGAATCAGAACCTTGGAGTGGTGGTGCGCCATGGACAGCTTCCCGGTTTGGTTACGATGTTGTTGCGCTACAGCATAAGGATGGGGCGCACCGCTGGCAAGCGGTGCGCCCCTTCGGACTCGACGAAAGGCCTACAGCTCGGAAGCGTGCTTGGCCAGGTACTCGGCGACGCCGTTCGGGTTGGCCTTCATGCCGGCCTTGCCCTTGTTCCAGCCGGCGGGGCACACCTCGCCATGCTCCTCGGTGAACTGCAGCGCGTCGATCAGGCGCAGCGCCTCGTCCACGTTGCGGCCCAGCGGCAGGTTGTTGACGTGGGCCGACTGCACGACGCCGTTCTTGTCGATGATGAAGGTGCCGCGCAGCGCCACCGAATCATTGATCAGCACGCCGAAGGACTTGGCGATGTTCTTGGTCAGGTCGGCCACCATGGGGAACTGGACGTTGCCCAGGCCGCCCTTTTCCACCGGAGTGTTCTTCCAGGCCAGGTGGGTGAAGTGGGAATCGACGCTGACGGCGATGACCTTGGTGTTGCGCTCGGCGAAGGCCTTGACGCGATGGTCGTGGGCCAGGATTTCCGACGGGCAGACGAAGGTGAAGTCCAGCGGGTAGAAGAACACCACGCCGTAGGAGCCCGCCAGATAGGACTTCAGGTTGAACGACGGATTGATCTCGTTGTCGGGCATCACGGCCGGGGCAGTGAAATCGGGGGCGGCCTTGGTCACCAGAGAGGTCGGATTCACAATCGCGTCGGACATTATGGAAGCTCCATCATAGGGCTTGGGACGAATGATGCCGAGAAATCTAGTCTGGTTCTCGACCTCGCACAAGATGGAATGATTACAAAACTAACGCCATGCCCCCGCGTGCGAAGGATATTAACTTGCACTTTCCCTGTGGTCTTGCCGGTGACGCGCCGAGCAGCCGTCTCGGCTGCCGCCAAGGGCTGAAAATCGTCGCCGCGACAGAACGTTGGGCTTGCTGGCGGCGGCCGAGTAATATAATTTCGCAAACCAGAGTTCTTTTGGAGTTCCCTTATGCAGCGGGTCAAGCTTGACCGCATCGATCGGCGCATTCTGGCCGACCTTCAGGCCGATGGCCGGATGACCAATGTCGAACTGGCCCGGCGGGCGGGAATCTCCGCGCCGCCGTGCCTGCGACGGGTGCGGGCGCTGGAGGAGGCCGGTTACGTCAAGGGCTACCATGCTGAAATCGACCCCGGCGCGCTGGGCTTCAACGTCACGGTGTTCGCCCATGTGGGGCTGAACAGCCAGGCCGAGGCCGATCTCAAATCCTTCGAGGAACTGGTCAAGGGCTGGCCCGAGGTGCGCGAGTGCCACATGCTGGCCGGCGAGACCGACTTCCTGCTGAAAGTGGTGGCCCACGACTGGGACGACTACCAGCGCTTCCTGACCACGCGGCTGACCGCCGCGCCCAACATCAGCCATGTGAAGAGCGCGTTGGCCATCCGCACGTCCAAGCTGCAGCCCGGCGTGCCCATCGACGTCGAGGCTGGGCCCGAGCCCGAGCACGAGTAGGTTCTTCAGCCCCTCAATCGCCGGGCGGGCCGTCTGTGCCGGCCCTTGGCTCTCGCGGCATAAGCCGCGGCGCGCCTTGCGCTTGCCTCCGCGCCTGCGGCGCGTCGGAGGTTTCAGCCCCCCGATCACCGGGCGGTTTCCTAATTGGCCAGCCTCTGGCGAATCTCCCCTTCGCAGCCCATCAGCCAGGCGATGCGCTTGAGCCGGGCGCTCTGCTCGGCCATGTCGCGCCGCTCCTTCTCGGCGCGGTCGTCCACCCGGCCCTGTTCCCGGTTCAGCCTGTCCATGCGCCCCTCGATGGCCGAGGCCTCGGCCTGAATCTGGGCGTCGATGCGGGCCCGGCGCGCCGGGCGGGCCAGAAGGTCGTCGCGTTCGATCAGCACCGCCATCAGCTGCTTTTCCCAGAAGGTGCCGGGAAACAGGGTCGCGCTGATGGCCGGCGGACCATTGGTGGGCTTGCACGATTCATCCAGGGACAGCGAGGACGGCGGCGTCACCGCCCAGGCGAGAAAGCCCAATCCGGCTCCGATCAGCAGCATGTCGCGAAGGCGCAAGGTTGCCATGGCACGTTCCTCCTGCTTTTCGCATGTTAGGACGGCAATCCGGCCACGGCAAATGCCGATCGGCCGGGGATGGTCTGCGTGGAAGGGATATTGCCCTTTTGCTCAACTTGTTCCAGCGGGCGGGGCGGGGGTACAGTACCGAGGTCGCGGGCTTTGGGAGGATGGTTTGCCAGTCAAGGGGCCACGCGGCGTGACGCCCGGCCGGGAATTGCTGCGCAGTGAATCCGTGGCGCGGCTGCGGGCGCGCATCAAGGCGCTGGAGGCCGCCCAGCGCGAGGCCAAGCGGACCCAGGGGGCGCTGTTCGCCGCCACCCGCGCCCTCCGCGAAAGCGAGGAGCGCTATGCCCTGGCCATGCGCGGCCCCAACGAGGGGCTGTGGGACTGGAACCCCATCACCAAGGAACTGTATCTGTCGGCCCGCCTGCTCTCGATCCTCGGCTTCGAGAGCGAGACGCTGCGCACCACCTCGCACGAATGGCTGAAGCTGGTCCATCCCGAGGACCGCGACCGCTACCAGTCGACCCTGGTGCGCCACTTGAAGGGCTTCGACGCCCATTTCGAATGCGAATACCGGGTCAGCGACCGCCAGGGGCAGTGGCGCTGGATGCTGGCGCGCGGCCTGGCGGTGCGCGACGCCGAAGGGGTGGCGACCCGCATGGTGGGCTCCATCGGCGACGTCACCGAGCGCCACGCCTACCAGCGCGCCCTGAAGGACGCCAACGAGCGCCTCGAACAGCGGGTGGCCGAGCGGACCGCCGAACTGGATCTGGCGCGGCGCCAGGCCGAGGAGGCCAACCGCTGCAAGAGCGAGTTCCTCGCCAATATGAGCCACGAACTGAGGACGCCGCTCAACGCCATCATCGGTTTTTCCGACGTGATGCGCTCGGAGATCTTCGGCCCCGTGGGCAATGCCCGCTACGAAGAGTACGTCTCGGCCGTCTGGGAATCGGGCAACCATCTGCTCAGCATCATCAACGACATCCTCGATCTGGCCAAGGTGGAGGTGGGGCGGTTCGAGCTCAGTTCCCGGCCGACCGGCATCGCCCAGCTGCTCGACGCCGCCATCCGTCTGATGGCCGAGCGCGCCGCCCAGGCCGAGGTGCAGCTCGAATGCCTCGCCGCCCCGGATGTGGGGGAGGTGATGCTCGATCCCCTGCGCATCAAGCAGGTGCTGCTCAACCTGCTGTCCAACGCCGTCAAGTTCACCCCGGCCGGCGGCAAGGTGCTGCTCAGCGCCCGCCTGTCGGACAACGATCTGGTCATCCAGGTGGCCGACACCGGCATCGGCATGGACGGCGAAAGCCTGGAACGGGCGCTGCAGCCCTTCGTCCAGGTGGAATCCAGCCTGTCGCGCCGCTATGCCGGCACCGGGCTGGGGCTGCCGCTGGCCAAGTCCTTCGTCGAGCTTCACGGCGGCTCGCTCTGTCTGGTCAGCCGGCCGGGGGCGGGCACCACGGTGACCGTGCGGCTGCCTCGCCGCTGATGCCGCCGGCCCAATGGCAAGCCTCGGAATGATTCCTTTCTCCCGCCACAAAGCATGAGCTTTGCGCATGGCTGCCTTCGAACTCCTTTCGCACTTGCGAGAAGAGGCGTAGATGGCAAGGGACGGCCGCGCCATGCTTGCGGCCAAGGAGAGAACGATGATTGCTTCGACCATGGACATCGTGATGGCCGCCATCGGCGTGCTGACCATCGTGGGCCTCGGCATTTCCATCAGCGCCTGGCGGCATGCCGCCCGGGTCGAGCGCGAACTGGCCAAGGAAGGCACCCAGGCCGGCATTCCCTCGGCCATCTGACGGCTAGGGCTGTCCCAGGGACAGCCACAGGCCCGTCCGGTCCCGTTTGAGGGACAGGCCGGCACGGGTCGCGAGCGACGGCAGCCGGCCCCGGATATCAAGGCCGAAGCGGCGGATCAGATGATCGCCGACGCCGCCGGCGGCGGCCCAGCCCCCCGCTCCGGCGATCTCCACCACCACCAGACGCAGCAATCCACCGTCGTCCAGGTCGAAATCCTGGCGGGCGGCGATGCCCATGGCCGTCAGATGGGCGATGTCGGCGGCGAAGCCCCTGTCGTTGGAGGCGATCACCACCGGCCCGGCCGGCGGCGGGGTCGTCATGAGGCGGACGGCCCGCGCGATGGCCTGGTCGGCGGCCTGGGAGGGGGCGTCGTCGGGAACCGGCGTTTCCGCAGCCGCAGGCAATCCCCGCCGCGCCAGGGCGGCCCGCCACGGCGCCATGGCCGCCTCGCGCCCGAACAGCTCGATGCGCCCGGCTCCCGCCCAACGGCCAAGGGCTTCCAACCGTCGGGTGCCGGTCAGATTCTCGCAGTCAATCAATACGATGGCGCTGTGGCTGGTCATCAGAATCTATTCCGCATGGCACAAATCTCACGACACGGCTTCCCGTCCGCCTCCGTGTCATATAACCTCTGTCCTGTCGGGGCTGTTTTCGGACCCGGCGCGATGATCATCTCATCTAAGGTGAATTCGGCGGGAGTAGGAATGTTCAAGCGCAAGTCCGTTGATGCACAGGTCGGCGACATGTTCATCAAGACCCACGACACCAAGAAGAGCATTTGGGTGGTCGAAAAGATCTTCGAGCACGTGGACGGCATCATGCACGCCCGTCTGTTCAACAAGGCCCAGCCCAAGACCATGATCACCGTCTCGGCATCGACGCTCGCCGATCCCGACTTCTTTCACCGGGCTCCCGCGCTGCCGCAGGACTGAGGTCCGGTCAGGGCCTTGATCGGACCGGCATGGACCATGGTGGGCGGCTGGAACGGATTGCCCTGCACCAGCACGATGGCCGCCGTGGGCGCTGCCGCCGCGGCGAAGATCGCCATGGCCAGGATTTCGGCGCGGGCCTGGTCCACATGGACCATGGCGATGGAAATCATGGTGAGGAAGCCGAGAAAGGCCATTCCCAGCCATTTCAGCGGATTCACGTGGGTCTGGGACAGGGCGATGCGCGCGCCCCGCGCCGTCCGCACCTGGGTGGCCTGAGCCAGCATCAGGCTGTGGACCCCGGGCGGGGCGGCCCCGGAGATTCCCGGCCCCGACAGCAGGGCCAGCAGGCCGTCCAACTGTTCGGCCGCCAGGCGGCTGCTCTGGCGCCGGGCCAGCAGCGGCCATTCCTCGTTCACCGTGATGCAGGCATAGTCGCGCACCGCGCTCACCAGGCCGGCCTTGACCGGAGGCGGCAGGTGCTCGGCCAGGGCGTCGATGCTGCGCAGGCCGTCGGCTTCCTGATAGACGGCGTTCAGCGCCCGGTCATGGGCGTTCCAGGTGTCGTTGGCGAGAAAGGCCAGGGTCAGGGCGAACAGCACGCCCACGACGCCCAGGAAGGGCGGCGACACCCCGCGCCACAGGCGGATCCGCTCGGCCCAGGGCGAGCGCAGCGTCACCCACAGCAGGAACCAGGCGCCGAGAAAGGTGCCCAGCAGGGCGATGGCGGCGTAGCCGTAATGATCATAGGTGCCGAGGAGGGTGGTCATGGGCTTTCCTGAACGGGGAGGCGGCCCATTTCATCGCAACCGGCCGCCAAGGGCCAGCGATTGCTTCAGCGATAGGCGATTCCGGCCATGTCGAGATGGCTTTTGAAGTTGATGTCGCCCTTCAGCAGGTAGTCGACGAAGGCCATGCGCATCTCGGTGGCGATGCGCCGGGCGTCCGACAGGTTGGTGCCGGCCTTCACCATCTCCCTCAGCCGTTCGAGGCGGGCCAGATTGGCGGTTTGAACCTCGCGGATGTGGTCGATGCCGGGATAGTCGGTGCGGACCAGCAGCTCCATCTCCTCGGCCTGATGGCTGACGAGGTGCCGCAGCAGGCGGTCCAACAGGGCGCAGGCGCTCTCGCCCTCTCCTTGGCCGAGGGCGGCCTCTATCTCGCCGATGGTGTTCAGTTGCTCGCGATGGGCGCGGTCGAATTCGTCGACTCCGACACTCAGCGCGTCAACCCAGAAATCCGTGGACATGGGCTTGGTACGGGCCATGACGGTTCATCCTGGCTTGATGCTATCACAGGGCCATACTTTCCGCCAGTTCTCCTGAAATCACCCGCGGGCGCGGGCCACCTTCGAGCCGGTGGGCCGGTCCAGGGCCGAACAGATGAAGCGTCCCGCCTCGATCAGCCGGTCCAGATCGATGCCTGTGTGGATGCCCATGCCGTTCAGCATGTAGACCAGATCCTCGCTGGCCACGTTGCCGGCCGCGCCCCTGGCGTAGGGACAGCCGCCCAGCCCGGCCACCGAGGAATCCATCACCGCCACGCCGCGTTCCATTACCGCCAGCAGGTTGGCCAGGGCCTGGCCGTAGGTGTCGTGGAAATGGGCGGCCAGCATCTCGACGGGCAGGTGGGCGGCCACGGCATCGATCATGGCCTGGGCCTTGGCCGGGGTGCCGACGCCCACCGTGTCGCCCAGGGAAATTTCGTAGCAGCCCATGGCGGCCAGCTTATCCGCCACCCCGGCCACCGCCTCGGGGGCGATTGCGCCTTCGTAGGGACAGCCGAGCACGCAGGAGACATAGCCCCGCACCCGCAATCCCTCGGCCTTGGCGCGGGCGGCCAGTGGGGCGAACCGCTCCAGGCTTTCGGCGATGGAGCAGTTGATGTTCCTTTGCGAGAAGGTTTCGGACGCGGCGGCGAACACCGCCACTTCCTCGACCTTGGCGGCCAGCGCCGCCTCGAGGCCCTGCAGGTTGGGGGTCAGCACCGGATAGGCGATGCCCGGCCGGCGCTTGATGGCGGCCATCACCTCGTTGGTGGCCGCCATCTGCGGCACCCATTTGGGGCTGACGAAGCTCCCTGATTCGATGGCGGCCAGCCCGGTCTCGGTCAGGCGGTCGATCAGTTCGACCTTGACCGCCACCGGGACCGGCCGGGCCTCGTTCTGCAAGCCGTCGCGGGGGCCGACCTCGACGATCTTGACGCGGGCGGGGTGACGCATGGCGCTCGTATCCTTGATCAACCTCTTGGCCTTTCCTGGAGCGCGGGCGTCCCGCCCGCTTTCACCCGGATAGGCCTATTCCTTCACCTCGAAGGCCAGCAGCTCGGTGCCCTCGGCCACCGCGTCGCCCACCTTGAAGTGGATGGCGGCGACCACGCCCTCGGCGGGCGCCTTGATGGCGTGCTCCATCTTCATGGCTTCCACCACGATCAGCGGCTGGCCCGCGGCGACCGCGTCGCCGGGCTTGACCAGCACCTGCACCACCGTGCCGGGCATGGGGGCGGCCAGACGGCCGTCGCCGCCTTCGCGCTCGGCCGCCGTGGCCGACGGGTCGTCCAGCTTGATCTTCCAGACATGGCCGTCGTGCAGCACGGTCAGCTCGAAGCCGGCGCGCACCACGGATGCCGTGCGGCGTTCGCCGCCGATTTCCGCCGTGAGCGTGGTGCCGGAAAGGGTGGCGCGCCGGGCAGGCAAGGTCTGGCCGGGCAGGTCCAGCGACCAGCCGTCGGCGACGAAATGCACGGTGACCCGGCGCTCCTCGCCCGCATCCACGAAGCGGAAATCGTGGTGGTTGTCGTCGTTGAGCCGCCAGCCGTTGGTCTGGTGCCAGGGCGAATGGGGATCGCCCGAGGTGGCGGCGGCGTGGCGGCCGTCCTCTTCGCGCCACAGCAGCAGGGCCAGCGACGCGAAGGCGAGGCCCAGCGCCGGCACCGGGGCGGGGGGCGGCAACAGGTCGGCGCGGTAGCGCTCGATGAAGCCGGTGTCGATCTCCAACGCTCCGAAGGCCGGATGGGCGGCGATGGCGCCCAGGAAGGAGACGTTGGTGGTGACGCCCGCCACCTGATAATCGGCCAAGGCCCGGCGCAGGCGGCGCAGCGCCGAATCGCGGTCCTCGTCCCAGACGATCAGCTTGGCGATCATGGGATCGTAGAAGGGGGTAACCTGATCATTCTGGCGCACGCCGGTATCGACGCGCACATGGCGGTTCTCGGCCGGAGGGGCCAGATGGACCAGCCTGCCGATGGCCGGCAGGAAGTCCTTTGCCGGGTCCTCGGCGTAAAGCCGGGCCTCGAAGGCGTGGCCCTTGCGGGTCAACTGCTCCTGGGCGAGCGGCAGCTTGCCTCCCGAGGCGACCTGCAACTGCCACTCCACCAGATCCAGGCCGGTGATCATCTCGGTGACCGGATGCTCCACCTGCAGCCGCGTGTTCATCTCGATGAAGAAGAAGCGGCCGTCCTGGTAGAGGAACTCCACCGTGCCGGCGCCCACGTAATCCACGGCTTGTGCGGCGGCGACGGCGGCCTCGCCCATGGCGCGACGGGTCTCGTCGGCCAGCGCCGGGGCGGGGGCCTCCTCGATCACCTTCTGGTGGCGGCGCTGGATGGAGCAGTCGCGCTCGAACAGATAGACGCCGTTGCCGTGGGTGTCGCAGAACACCTGGATTTCCACATGGCGCGGACGGCCCAGATAGGTCTCGAGCAGCAGGGAATCGTCGCCGAACGCCGCCTTGGCCTCGCGCTTGGCCGAGGCCACCGCGTCGGCCAGACCCGCCGCTTCCGTCACCACCCGCATGCCCTTGCCGCCGCCGCCAGCGCTGGCCTTGACCAGCACGGGATAGCCGATGACGGCCGCCTCGCGGGTGAGCTCTTCCAGCGTCTGGCCCTTGCCGTGATAGCCGGGCACCAGGGGCACGCCGGCCGCTTCCATCAGCCGCTTGGATTCTGCCTTGGAGCCCATGGCATGGATGGCGCCCACCGGCGGGCCGATGAACACGACGCCGGCCTTGGCGCAGGCCTCGGCAAAGCCGGCATTCTCGGACAAAAAGCCGTAGCCGGGATGGATGGCCTGGGCTCCCGTCCGCTTGGCTGCTTCCAGGATCACGTCGCCCTTGAGGTAGCTCTCGGCCGCCGCGGCCGGGCCGATCAGCACCGCCTCGTCGGCCATGGCCACGTGCATGGCGCCCGCGTCGGCCTCGGAATAGACCGCCACGGTGCGGATGCCCAGACGCTTGGCGGTGCGCATGACCCGGCAGGCGATTTCGCCGCGATTGGCGATCAGGATCTTGTCGAACATGTTTGTTCCCCGAGACACTCTAAATCCGAAAATCGTCATACCCGGACTTGTTCCGGGCATCCACGCCGGTCCGCAACTCCACCCTTTGGGATTTGCCGCACCACATGGATGGCCGGGGCGAGCCCGGCCATGACGCACAATAAGGCTAGTTCTCCACCCAACCCGGCTTCCGCTTTTCCAGGAAGGCGCGGATGCCTTCCTTGCCCTCGTCGCTGGCGCGACGTTCGGCGATCTGTCCGGCGGTCCAATGGCGAAGGTCGTCGTCCAAAGGCTGGTCGGCGGCGCGGCGGATCAGTCCCTTGGCGGTGGCCATGGCGTCCGGGCCGTTGCCCTTGACGCGGGCCAGCCACTTGTCACGCACCTCGGCCAGACGCTCGGTGGGCACCACCTCGTGCACCAGCCCGGTGGCTTTGGCCTCGGCCGCGTCGAACAGTTCGGCGGTGACGGCGTAGCGCCGGGCGGCGCGGCCGCCCATGGCGCGCACCACGTAAGGCGAGATCACCGCCGGGACGATGCCCAGCTTGACCTCGGACAGGCAGAAGGTCGCCCCTTCCGCCGCCACGGCCAGATCGCAACAGGCCACCAGCCCGACGCCGCCGCCATAGGCCGCGCCCTGGACCACGCCGATGACGGGGCGCGGGCAGGCATCGATGGCTTCGAGCATGTCCGACAGCGCTTGGGCGTCGGCCAGGTTCTCGGCGTGACTGTAGCCCGCCATGCGCTTCATCCACTCGAGGTCGGCCCCGGCCGAGAAGCTTTTTCCGGTGGAGTCGAGAACCACGGCCCGCACTCCGGGGGCGTGGCCTGCATCCTTGAAGGCGGCGGCCAGCTCCTTGATCAGGGCATCGTCGAAGGCGTTGTGCCGTTCGGCCCGGTTCAGCGTGATGGTCCGCACACCGTCATGGGTGGTGACGAGAAGGGCGCTCATGGCCTTACATCCGGAACACGCCGAACTTGGTCGGCTCGATGGGGGCGTTGAAGGAGGCCGACAGCGACAGCGCCAGCACCATGCGGGTCTCGGCCGGGTCGACCAGACCGTCGTCCCACAGCCGGGCCCCGGCGTAATAGGGGTGGCCCTGGGTTTCGTACTGGTCGCGGATGGGAGCCTTGAAGGCTTCCTCCTCGTCCGCCGGCCAGCTTTGGCCCTTGGCCTCCATGGCGTCCTTCTTGATCTGGGCCATGACGTTGGCGGCCTGCTCGCCGCCCATCACCGAGACGCGTCCCGTCGGCCACATGTAGAGCATGCGCGGCTGGTAGGCCCGGCCGCACATGCCGTAATTGCCCGCCCCGAAGCTGCCGCCCATGATCACGGTAAAGCGCGGGACCTTGGCGCAGGCCACGGCGGTGACCATCTTGGCGCCGTCCTTGGCGATGCCGCCGGCCTCGTACTTCTTGCCGATCATGAAGCCGGTGATGTTCTGCAGGAAGATCAGCGGGATGCCGCGCTGGCTGCACAGCTCGACGAAATGCGCCCCCTTCTGGGCGGATTCCGAGAACAGGATGCCGTTGTTGGCGACGATGCCCACGGGGTAGCCCCAGATATGGGCGAAGCCGCAGACCAGGGTGGTGCCGTAGGTCTGCTTGAACTCGTCCAGGCGCGAGCCGTCGACGATGCGGGCGATGACTTCGCGCACGTCATAGGGCTTGCGGCGGTCCTTGGGGATGATGCCGTAGATTTCCTTGGGGTCGTAAAGGGGCTCCTCCGGCGTGGCCATCTTGAGGCTGACCGGCTTGGTGCGGTTCAGGTTGCCGACGATGCGCCGCGCGATGGCCAGCGCATGGCCGTCGTCCTGGGCGTAATGGTCGGTGACGCCCGAGGTGCGGCAATGGACATCGGCGCCGCCCAGTTCCTCGGCCGAGACCACCTCGCCGGTGGCGGCCTTCACCAAAGGCGGACCGCCCAGGAAGATGGTGCCCTGATTGCGGACGATGACGCTTTCGTCGCTCATGGCCGGGATATAGGCGCCGCCGGCGGTACACGACCCATGCACCACCGAGATCTGCGGAATGCCAGCGGCCGACATCTGGGCCTGGTTGTAGAAGATGCGGCCGAAATGGTCGCGGTCGGGGAACACCTCGTCCTGGTTGGGCAGGTTGGCGCCGCCGGATTCCACCAGATAGACGCAAGGCAGGTTGTTTTCCTTGGCGATGTCCTGGGCGCGCAGGTGCTTCTTCACCGTGAGCGGATAGTAGGAGCCGCCCTTCACCGTGCCGTCATTGGCGACGATCATGCATTCCTGGCCGTTGATGGAGCCGATGCCGGTGATGATGCCGGCCCCCATCACGTCCTTGGAATACATGTCCCAGGCGGCCAGTTGCGAGAATTCCAGGAAGGGCGAGCCTACGTCGAGCAGGCGGCGGATGCGCTCTCTGGGCAGCAGCTTGCCGCGTGCGATGTGGCGCTCGCGCATGGCGGGGCCGCCGCCCTGCTTTACCTGGGCGACCACCTTCTTCAGGTCGTCCACCAGGGCCTGCGTGGCCTCGGCATTGGCCTTGAACTCGTCCGAGCGGGGATTGACGGTGGATTTGATGACGGTCATGTCCACAAGCCTGTCGTGTCGTAGGTGACGATCTTGGAGCGGCAACGCTCGGCGATTTCGGCGGGCAGCGACGCCGCCCGGCGGGTGGTCTTGTCCAGGTGTACGCCCACCAGTTCGGTGACGGCGGCGACCTCTCCGGTCTCGCCGTTTCTCATCTCGTGGACGAAGCGGACGGACTTGTCCTTGACCTCAAGGAGGCCGGAACGGATCGTCACCACGTCGCCGGCGTGCAGTTCGCGCCTGTAGGCGATCTTCTGGCTGACGGCGGCCATGCCGCGCTGATTGTCGCGCATCCAGGACGGCGTGACCCCCAGCGCGGTGAACACGTTCCAGGTGGCCTCGTCGAACTTGCCCACGTAATGCATCACGTTCATGTGGCCGACATGGTCGCAATGCCAGGGATAGACCGCACCGCGATAGCTGTCGATCCACCCGGGCATTACTTGGTTTCCTCGAACAGCTCGCGGCCGATCAGCATGCGGCGGATCTCGCTGGTGCCGGCGCCGATCTCGTAGAGCTTGGCGTCGCGCAGCAGCCGCCCGGTGGCGTATTCGTTGATATAGCCGTTGCCGCCCAGCGTCTGGATGGCTTCGAGCGCCATCCAGGTGGCCTTTTCCGCGCCGTAGAGGATGACGCCGGCGGCGTCCTTGCGGTTGGTCTCGCCCCGGTCGCAGGCCTTGGCCACCGCGTAGGTGTAGGCACGGCAGGCGTTGAAGGTGGTGTACATGTCGGCCAGCTTGCCCTGCATCAGCTGGAAGGTGCCGATGGGCTGGCCGAACTGGACGCGCTCGTGGACATAGGGAACCACCACGTCCATGCAGGCGGCCATGATGCCCAGCGGCCCGCCGGTCAGCACCACGCGCTCGTAGTCCAGCCCGCTCATCAGCACGTTGACGCCGCGCCCGATGTCGCCCAGCACGTTTTCTTCCGGAACCTCGCAGTCCTGGAACACCAGCTCGCCGGTGTTGGAGCCGCGCATGCCCAGCTTGTCCAGCTTCTGCGCCACCGAGAAGCCCTTGAAATTCTTCTCCACCAAAAAGGCGGTGATGCCGCGCGGGCCGGCGTGGATGTCGGTCTTGGCGTAGACCACGATCACGTCGGCGTCGGGGCCGTTGGTGATCCACATCTTCGAGCCGTTGAGGATGTAGCGGTCGCCCTTCTTTTCGGCCTTCAGCTTCATGGAGACCACGTCGGAACCGGCATTGGGCTCACTCATGGCCAGCGCGCCGATGTACTCGCCCGAGATCAGCTTGGGCAGGTACTTCATCTTCTGGGCTTCGGTGCCGTTGCGCTTGATCTGGTTGACGCACAGGTTGGAATGCGCGCCATAGGACAGACCCACCGAGGCCGAGGCCCGGCTGATCTCCTCCATGGCCACCACGTGCTCGAGATAGCCCATGCCGGCGCCGCCGTACTTCTCCTCGACCGTGATGCCCAGCAGGCCCATGGCGCCCAGGCGCGGCCACAGCTCGTTGGGGAACTCGTTGGACCGGTCGATCTCGGCTGCGCGGGGCGCGATCTCGGAGGCCGCGAAGGCGGCGACCGAGTCGCGCATCATGTCGGCGGTTTCGCCCAGATCGAAGTTCAGCGCGGAATTGAAGCCGGTCATCGCTCGCTCCCTAAAGAAGGCCGGTGAATTTGCGTTAAACGAGCATACGTTTTTTTAATTGGGTCGCAAGGGGAATCAGTGGCCGGGCAGGGCCAGAATCCACACGGGCATGATCAGGGCGGCGGCCACGGTCTGGGCCGAGAGCATGGTGGCCACCAGCGGCGCGTCGCCGCCCATCTGGCGGGCCACCAGATAGGAGACCGGGGCGGCGGGCAGGGCGGCGTAGAGGGCCGCGCCGGCCAGGGTGGCTCCGTCCAGCCCGAACAGGCCGCCCAGCGCCACCACCATCATGGGCAACGCCCCCATCTTGGCGGCGATGGACAGCAATACGGAGGCGCCCGCGTGGCGCAGCGCGCCGAGGCGGATGCCGGCGCCCACCGCCAGCAGACCCAGCGGCAGCGACGCGCCGGCCAGGATGTCGAGGAAGGGGCCGATCACCGGCGGCAGGCCGATGCCGCCCAGATTAAGCGTGATGCCGACCAGGCAGGACAGGATCAGCGGATTGCGCGCCACCGGCACGATGGCGTCGCGCCAGCGGAAGGAGGCGCCCTCCTTCCCCGCCCAGCGCAGCAGGGCCAGGATGCCCAGCAGGTTGACCAGCGGCACCACGGCCGCCGTGCAGATGGCGACCAGGGCCACGCCCTCGCCGCCCCACAGCCCCGCCGCCACGGCAAGGCCCACATAGGTGTTGGGGCGCATGGAGCACTGGAACAGCGAGGTGAAGGCCGGGCCGTCAAGGCGCCACGGCCCGCCTTTCAGCCCGGGGGCGGCCAGTCCCGCCGCCACCGCCATGACCAGCACGGCGCCGGCCTCGGCGGCCATGATGCCGCCCACCGGCAGGCCGCCCAGCCGGGCGCGGGCCAAGGCGGTGACCAGCAGGGCGGGAAAGAACAGGAAGAAGGTGGCGCGTTCGGCCGGCAGCCAGAAGGATTCGTCGATCCAGCGCTTTGATCGCATCTGGTGGCCGAGTGCGATCAGGGCGATGACCGGGGCCAGCGCGCCTAAGACCTGGATCATTCCACCCCGTGTTCGGCCAGCATGGCCCTTGCGTCGGCCAGGTCGTCGCCCAACTCGCGGATGGTCGACAGCAGCGATTGGATCAGGGTGTTCAGCCCCGGCGGCGCCTGGTCCATCATGGTGCGGATGGCGTCCTTGGTCAGCACCAGGCAGGTGGCGTCGTCGTCGGCGATGGCGGCGGCCATGCGCGGGCCGTCGTCGATCAGCGCCAGCTCGCCGAACACCTGGAACGGCCAGACGCGGCCGATGGTGACCTTGCGGCCGGCCACCGTCTTGAAGATGCGTACGGTGCCCTGCTGCAGCATATAGGCCTCGTGGCCCGAATCGCCTTCCTTGAAGATCACCGTTCCCCTGGGAAAGACGCGTTGCAGTCCTGGCGTGCCGCCGGTATCGCTCATGGTCAAAGTCCCCTCACCCCGACTTGAAAGGTGGGACAGCATAACGCGGGCGTCCGGCTTCTCCAATCAGGTAAGGCCCGGGCGCGACTGTAACGATACCTGCGGTTGCCAGCGGGGGCGGGCTCGCGGTACGCTTTGACAAAACAAGGACGGTAACCGTCTTCTCCGGGAGGATCGCTCAATGGGAAAACCCCATCGGATTGCGCTGGCCCTGCAGGGCGGCGGCGTGCATGGCGCCTTTACCTGGGGCGTGCTCGACGCGCTGCTGGACGAGGCGGCGGCCGGCACCATCGAGTTCGTCGGCATCAGCGGCGCGTCGTCGGGGGCGCTGACCGCCACCGCCATGGCCTATGGCTACCATGAAGGGGCCGCCCAGCCCGGCCCGGCCAGCGCGCGTTCCAAGCGCATGGCCGAGGCGGCGCGCACCAAGATCCGCGAATTGTGGGAGACGGTGGCCCGTGCCGCCTTCTGGGGCGGCAATCCCTTCGTCGCCGCCATCGGATTGGCCCAGGGCTGGAACATCGACGACACCCCCGCCGCCCGCTGGGCCGACGTTGCCGGCGCCAACACTCCGGCCGCCGAATCGGGGCTGGCCACCTATCTCACCGCCGTGCTGCGGGACGTGCTGCCGGAAATTCCGGCCATCTTCGCCCTGCCGCAGGACGGCACCCCCACCCTGATCGTCGCCGCCACCGACATCGGCGAGTGCCGCCGCCAGCTGTTCATCGACGGCGCGGTGTCGCCCGACGCGGTGCGGGCGTCGACCAACCTGCCCACCTCGCTGCACACGGTCAGCATCGGCGACCACCATTATTGGGACGGCGGCTACATGGGCAACCCGCCGCTGACGCCTCTGGTCGAGCGGCTGCGCGAAGCCGACGCCGAGGACCTGCTGCTGGTGACGCTGAACCCGCTGCACCGCGACGGCCCGCCGCCCAAGGGGGCGCGCCAGGTGCTGGACCGCCTGAACGAGGTGGCCTTCAACGCCTCGCTGGTCCACGAGGTCAACGCCATCGAGACCATCAACCGGCTGGTGGATTCCGGCATGATCAAGGATCCGCCGCCCGGCCAGCATCCCTATCGCCGGGTCAACCTGCACCGCATCCACGCCGACGAGGAGATGGTCAAGCTGGGCGTCTATTCCAAGGACGCGCCGGCCTGGGACTTCCTGGTCTATCTGCGCGACCTGGGGCGCAAGGCCTTCGCCGACAGCTGGTCCTCCATCAAGCCGGCGCTGGGCAAGCGGTCGTCGTGGGACACCAATTCGGTGTGCGACCAGATCCTGGCGCGCAAGGCCATTACGCAGCGGGAGAAATAGCCCTTTCCCTCCTTGACCGATTGCATGCAACCGGTCACCCTGCACGTCATGGACGAGGGTAAGAGGCAACTTTCAGCTTCTGAACGGTTCGACTGGCTCCGGCTGATCCGGAGCGAGAACGTCGGGCCGCGCACCTTCTCGCGTTTGCTGGAGCGGTTCGGCTCGGCCGGGGCGGCGCTGGCGGCGCTGCCCGATCTGGCCCGCAAGGGCGGCGCCCGGCGTCCCTTGAAGATCTGTCCCAAGGCCGATGCCGAGCGCGAGATGGAGGCGACCGAGCGTTTCGGCGCCTGCCTGCTGGGGCTTGCCGAGCCCGGCTATCCCTCGTGGCTGGCGGCGCTGGACGACGCGCCGCCGCTGCTTTGCGTTTTCGGCAATCCCTCGGTTCTGGCCAAGCCCATGGTGGCCATGGTGGGGGCGCGCAACGCCTCGCTCAACGGCCGCAACTTCGCCCGGCGCTTAGGTGCCGACCTGGGCCGCGCCGGCTTTTGCGTGGCCAGCGGCATGGCGCGGGGCGTCGACACGGCGGCCCACCAGGGGGCGCTGGCCACCGGCACCGTGGCGGTGCTGGCCGGCGGCGTGGACGTGGTCTATCCGCCCGAGAACGCGGATCTGTGGCGCGAGATCGCGGGGGGCGGCGCGGTGGTCTCGGAGATGGCGGTGGGGACCCAGCCCCAGGCCAGCCACTTTCCCCGCCGCAACCGCATCATCTCGGGCCTGTCGCTGGGCGTGGTGGTGGTGGAGGCCAACGCCCGCTCGGGCTCGCTGATCACGGCGCGCTTCGCCGCCGACCAGGGCCGTGAGGTGTTCGCCGTGCCGGGCTCGCCCATGGACCCCCGCGCCGCCGGTCCCAACGACCTGATCCGCCACGGCGCCACCCTGACCGAAAGCGTCACCGACGTCACCGATGTGCTGGGCGACATGTTGCGCCGCCCCCTGGCCGAGGGCAAACGCGCCGATTTCCGCGGTCCACAGCCGGCCGAACCCGATACTTCCGAGATGGATCGGGCCCGTGCGGCGGTGGTCGAGGCCCTGGGGCCGGCACCGGTGACGGTTGACGACATGTACCGATGCTTATTGGAAATGCCGAAAAAGCCGAGGAAATCTGCCACTTTCAGCATCCTCAGAATAGCCGCATAAGTCGGAAATAAGCAACCAGCAAGCTGGCCGCCACAGATGAGCGGAGCATGAAAAAGCCCCCAATATCAGGTGGGGGCTTTTTGCTGGAGCGTCATCCGTCAATTGCTGCGTCACGGCAGTTGGTTCGTGCTGCTAACTTTTTTAGAGTCAACCCAGCGAATTAAATCGGATCGCTTGTATAAAATCCGACCGTTCGCGAACGGCTTACTGAAAGGCGGTCCACCACCAAGACGGCGATAGCGTTCCAGTGTATATGGGTGGTTCCGAAGAAGAATAGCAGCTTCCTTTGGAGTGAGGTATTCATCGTCTCTGTCCATTCTTTTCCCCTATACAGTTTGCCAGTTTTGTATACGCCTGAACTGTGAATAGTTCAATCGCGTGCCAACACATTTACAGTCAACTCAAAGCGGCAAACAATATGGACGCCATGAAATTCAGTTTCTTTTTTGGTTGTCGTGGCCTGAATGCAACAGTCCAATCTCCCCATCTTTGAACTCAGGCACCATCCCCTCCACATCACGACACGCCTGCCTGACCAATTCCAGGTCTCGGGGATCACTCAGCCAGACGATGACGGCTACGTAGCCGATATGGTGCAAAACCGTTTGCCAGTGAATCTCAGTCAGATCGCCGCCGCCGTTATCGGTAAGCAACACCTCCCCATGCCGCCCCATCAGGGCCGCGTCCAGGTAGTCTCGCCCTTCGTCATCGACCGCCAGCATGATCGATGATGGGTATCGGGAAGACAGTTCCTCCAATCGACGCTCAATGGCGGCAACCAGAGTTATCTCTGCTTCAGATTTCATCATCGGGAAACTCGGCAGCAGCAAAGCAGTTGTCGCAGATGATCTTGTTGGTGAGCGTTATAAGGTAATGGATGCCCCCACATCCAGGGCATGTCCTGGCGTAATGGTCTGGGTTCATATCTATAATTTCCGGGAATAGGATTACGTTATTTGACTTCTCCTGCATGACGCACCTCGCTTTCATATTTATTTATCCTGCGAGTGCAGTATTGTGTCCCAGCGACGGAAATGGTGCAGGAACCATAGATTCTGGTGCCTGCACCATCAGTCCGTTCGTCCTCAATGAGCGGAGGTCAATGTGGTTTCTTACGGAGCAATCGCTGTGTCGTGGATCGAAGTTTCCTTTGGTTCCGCCAACTGGAAGGGGTGGATGCAGTAATACAGATCATTCCTGTCTCGCGGTGGACAAGACGGTAGTGGTCGCCCCCTGTTCTGCTCACCTCCCACTCATCGCCATAGGCTTTGCGAAGTTCACGCTCGAATTTTTTCATGGCGGTCAATCCAACTGGTCGGCAACGCCGGTCCAGGTCGGATCATCCTTGGCAAATGCCCAGAGGGCGTTCATGCACCCGCGATACCAGTCAATGGCCTTGTTAATATCCAGGCCATTGATGAAGCTGAGGGCCAGAAAGTTCGGGTCATGCTGGAGGGCAACGGCCAACTGGCTGAAAACCACGGCTGAAACAAAGATACCGTACTGGCTCGGGGTCATGGTGGTGGAAGCCCCATTGTCGCTCCGCTCCACCGTCTCAGGGTTAGGCACGAACGGAATGGGGATCAGGTGCTTTCCTGCCTTCAGGTAGCCCCAGCTTGCGATCTTAAGCGGGATCAGCTTGGCAAAAACAGTGTGCCAAATCTGCGGTACGCTGCCGAAGATAGCGTAATACTCCCGCAGGTAAAGCTCAGTGGCATCGTCTGAAAATTCCACGCTGTCATTCGGCATGAAGAGCGTCGCCTTGTCCGACGAAAGCACAATGTCGTAGAATAGTGCTGTCGGGGTGTACGCCGGATCATCGATTGCCGCTGCTTCCGGTGCATTCTGATAGTTAGTTGTACTTTTGCTTCTCGATTTCATCATTTCCTTCTTTCGAAGGCGTGTTCCGCTTCATGATTGATTCGGATTTCGACGGGCTTCATGCCACGTCTGTTCAACGCCGCCATCGGTGGTGATGGATGGGAACGACCCATCGCCTGCGACTTTCGTCACCGCTCTACGGTGAGCTACATCACCCAGTGATCGTCTGCCTGTCGGCATGGGGTCACGACCAAGACCCAACCACGTACCCGTCACCATGTTGGCTATTGCCGCCGCACCATTTCGGTTACAGGTGGAGGGTTGATGAGAACCTCGACGACCTCGGACATTGTTATGTCACGGGAGAGGGTGATCAGATTGCCGACAGCCGTGTAGCGGTGCTGGCCATCTATAACTTTCCTGTGTTCACGAAGGGTGATGCGTAAGCCGATGCCAATTGCGAGGGCGAAGACATCGCTTCCTATCCCGGTCAATTCGATATCGTAGCCGTCAAAATCCCCCGAGAATTCGTCGAACATGGCGGTTAGTTCGATGGATAGCGGCCCATCGGGGATGGCACCCATTCGATCAAACGAACCATCGTCCGATATGGTCAAGGTATTGCCATCCAGTCGAAGATCGACGGACATCCATGGGGCACCACACACCTGCGGTATTCCAGTCAACTTGCACGATTTTGACTTCATGGCACCTGGGGAGGTGCCGGGGGTCAATTCTCCGGTAATTCCCTCAGCCAACAAGCCAACTTCAGCCAAGCCTGTGTGATATCTGTATGTCATGGCAGCAACCTCCAATGTTCATCTGTTCCACGATCCCTTGACGAATCCGTGCTGGTCCACGTCCACCCAAGCCGCCCGAATATCGCGGGGGAATGGCTTGGATTTTCCCGAGGCCGGACCCGTGGCCCCCTGCTTCTGGAGTGCCTTGAGCTTGGATATTTCCCGCCGTAGTCGAGTGATTTCGGCCATTTGGCGATTTACCACCGCCTCCCAATCCACGGAGTCTTCGTCCGTGGTGATGACGAGTTGGCTCGCGTGGGTTCCTTCGGCGTTGAGAATCGCGGCGACCTTCCCCATGGCCGTCAGCTTTTCGGGATCGGTTGCTGCAGGATCGAGTGCGGTGGCAAGGAGTTTGATGAGCTTGTCCATTTCTGCGACCTCCCAGCCCTCAATCACCTAATCGGACGCTGAAGTTCCAGGCCATTTCCTCACGGGCAACCCGAACCGAGTGCCAGCCCTCATGGTCGGCAAAGATCGGGTCGTGCTGGTTCTTCGAGTGCCAAACGCTTGGGGAGAAGGCCCAGACCCGCCCATCAATGGTGACCACGACCCTGGCGGCCCGGATTTCATGGCTTTGGCCGACAGTGTGTTGAGGCCCGATTTCCTTAGCGACCTTGGGCTGGCCACGTTCTGGAACCAGCAGCACATCGCCCTGCCGAATGCCGCTCGCCAACTGGCGTTCCGTCACCTCCCACATCCACCGCTGTGCAGCACGAACTGGTGCTGCTGGATCGGTCGGATCGCGACGGATTGAGGCTCGAACAGCAGCGGCTCCAACCGGGTGCCGGAATGGCAGCTTGGTCAATTCGTTGAACCCGCAGAGAACGTAGGTCTTGTGCTGGTTGAGAAAGCCATTGCGGTAACGGCGGAAGCTGTGCCGGACCTGAACCACGGCCACATCCTGTTCGGGATCAACCCCGTACAGATCGTAGTTCAGGGCATCCCCGCGACATGCATTGTCATACTTTACGAACCGCTCGGGGAGAGCGGCCTTAAAGTGATCCAAGATGTTGGTTGCTGGCTTCGAATCGACAGTTTCGATCTGATCGAAGCGTCCACGTTTAATATTCATCGCGGCGTTCTCCAGTGACGCATAAATTCAACGGCAAGGCTCTCCGTGCATATGGAGGTTTCGCCGTGTTGTTTTGCGTACTACGGCCGCAATGTGCTGTTAGTCAATGCCATAATTAACCAAAATTGTTCACAAACATTCTTATAGAATTATATCATCAGGGTTGTATTTAGGCTGAAATCCGCCTGATATTTAAATCAGGCTGATTTGCGGTTTCGTACGGAATAGGAATCAATTGGCCGGTCTTTTTAGAACTTAAAGTGAACGCTCCTGTCCTGGCATTGTTTCCCGCAGCGTATGGAAATGTGCGGCCCGAATGTCACGGTTTCAAAAATCTTGAATTCTCGGTTCAGCGGCGGCGACTGAATGTCCGAAAAGCGGACTTCATGGGCTTCCGGTAGCGTTCAATCTGATCGCCAGCCATGCTCCCGTGACAGCTTCGGTCACCCATGCCGGTTTCATTTCTGATTCCGGTCTGACTCCAGGTTGCCCACTCGCTCGTTGATGGATAGGCTATTGCGTCCATTGTTCAGGGGAAGACATGTCAGTTCTGACGCTTCAGCAGCTTGAGAGCCACCTGTGGGGTGCGGCGGACATCCTCCGTGGGTCCATCGATGCGGCGGATTACAAGCACTACATTTTCGGGCTGCTGTTCTACAAACGGCTGTGCGATGTGTGGGAGGAGGAGTTCGATGAGCGGATGGCGACCTATAAGGACGCCAAGCTCGCCGCCCACCGTGACGAACACCGGTTCCATATCCCCGAAGGTCATTTCTGGAAGGATGTGCGAAAGCACGCCACCAACATCGGCGAACACCTGAATACCGCCTTCCACGCCATCGAAGATTCCAACACCCGTCTTCGCGGCGTGTTCCAGGACGTGGACTTCAACAACAAGGAACGGTTCCCCGACGCCATGCTGGAGAAGCTGCTTCAGCATTTCGAGGCATATCGCCTCCGCCGGTCGGATGTTGAACCGGACATGTTGGGCAACGCCTATGAATACCTGATCGGCCAGTTCGCTGACGACGCAGGCAAGAAAGGCGGCGAATTTTATACCCCCAAGATGGTGGTACGGTTGATCGTGGAATGCCTACGACCCGATGAGGGCATGAGCATCTACGATCCCACCTGCGGCAGCGGCGGCATGCTGCTGGAAGCGATCCATTACCTGGAACGCCAGGGCAAGAACCCAAAGACTCTGTCGCTGTATGGGCAGGAGCGGAACCTCAACACCTGGGCCATCGCCCAGATGAACCTGTTCCTCCACGACATCGACGATGCCTTCATTGAACGCGGCGACACCCTGATCGATCCCAAGCATCTGGTTGGTGATGGCGTGAAGGCCATCCGCACCTTTGACCGGGTGCTGGCGAACCCTCCGTTTTCACTGAAAAATTGGGGTCATGAGGAATGGAGCAGCGGCGACAAGTTTGGTCGTGACAAGTACGGCTGCCCGCCCAAGTCCTACGGTGATCTGGCGTTCGTCCAGCACATGATCGCCAGCTTGAAGGGCGATGGCATGCTGGGGGTCGTCCTGCCCCATGGTGTCCTGTTTCGCAGTGGTACCGAGGGCAAAATCCGCGAAGGCATGTTGAAGGATGATCTGATCGAGGCGGTGATCGGGTTGGCCCCGAACCTGTTCTACGGTGCGGGTATTCCTGCCTGCATTCTGATCCTGCGGAAATCCAAGCCAGCCGACCACAAGGGCAAGGTGCTGTTCATCAACGGTGCCGAACAGTTCGTTGAGGGTAAGGCCCAGAACCACCTATCTGATGCCAATGTGGCAGCACTTGCCAATGCGTTCCATGACTATGATGACATTGACCGCCTTTCTCGGGTGGTGCCGATGACGGAAATCGCCGCCAACGACTACAACCTGAACATCACCCGTTATGTCCATCTGAAAGAGGACGAAGTGGAACTGGATGTCGCGGAGGAGGTGGAAAAGCTGATCGAACTGCGAACGCAGCGTGATGAAGCCGAAGCCAAGATGATGGGTTTTCTGAGGGAGCTTGGCTATGTCCCAGAAGGTGCCTGAAGGGTGGAAAAAGGTGGCTCTTGGGGATGTCTTAGAGCTACAGAAAGGATATACATATACATCCGAAGGATATTCATCTGATCCAGATTCCCTGCCTTTTGCGGGGATAAAAGTTTTTCATAAAGGCGGTGGATTTAATTTGAGCGGCCTAAAGAAATATACCCGGATCAATGATGAGAGATTTATTGCAAAATCAGGTGATATTTTTATAGCCAATACGGATTTAACGCGAAACGGAGACATAATAGGAAGTGCAATAACAATACCTGACGATGTTGGAGAGTGCATATTTTCAATGGACATATCCAAAGTCGTTGTGCGAAGCCATGAGTTAGTGCGTGAGTATGCATACTACTTGATAAACTCGCCAATTATCCGCCGAGAGATGCGATCTTTATCTGGCGGATCGACGGTAATTCATTTGAAGACAAAGTCCGTCCCAAAAATTGTCGCCTTCCTTCCCCCACTCCCCGAGCAACACCGCATCGCTGAAATCCTGTCCAGCGTGGATGAAGCCATTGCAGCCACGCAGGCAGTCATCGACCAGACCCGCACCGTCAAACAGGGGGTGATGAACCGTTTATTGACCAAAGGCATTGGTCACACTCGGTTCAAGCAGACCGAGATAGGGGAGATTCCCGAGGAATGGGATATTAAGTCATTGGAGCATATATCTATCGTAGAGCGTGGACGATTCTCGCCTCGGCCAAGGAATGATCCTCGATACTATGGCGGGCAAATACCTTTCGTCCAAACTGGAGATGTAGTTTCTGCTGACACGATTCTATCGACACATTCTCAGACTTTGAATGAGCAAGGTCTTGCCGTGAGCAAGATGTTTCCATGTGGGTCTATACTTATTACAATAGCAGCGAATATAGGTGACACGGCAATCACATCCTATGACGTGTGCTGCCCAGATAGCGTTGTTGGCATAATTCCAAACGGAAATATTGATGTTTGGTGGCTTGAGGCATTTCTGGCTTCGAAAAAATCTTACTTGGATAGCGTCGCAACCAAAAATGCACAAAAGAATATTAACCTACAGCATTTGAGGCCGCTGAAAATTCCTGTTCCGCCACAGCCTGATCAGAAGCATATCGGATTAATTGCAAATTATTTTTACGATGCACTTCGTGTGCATTCTGCACAACTTGCATCGCTGAAACGAACCAAATCAGCCCTCATGTCCGATCTTTTGACTGGGCGAAAGCGTGTTTCGTCGCCAGGGGAAAGTTGGTGAAGGTTGGATTCGCAACGCTCGATCTGTTGGCGGATGTCCTTTACGACACCCGCATGACCAGTTCCCGGCTGATCAGTTTTTTCAATCAATACAAACTGAATAAGCCACAGCAGAACATGTTGGAGAGCAAACGGCGATTCGCCCGTGACTGCCTGGATGAAATCAATGGCACTCCCGCCTTGACTGAATGCATCAAAGACATGATGCATCCGACGTTTCCTGTTGCCGACCGAGATGAGACCTTGGCAAAATTGAACAGGGCGTTGGGATACGACGGATATCGAATCGATGATCTTGGAATCGAGATTCAGGTCGTGCCACTGGTGAAGTCCGCGTTGGGCCACCTTGAAGAAATCCGTAAGCATGCCGTCGCCATCAACCACGAATGGCTCCAGAGCGAAATTCGCCGCATAGAGCGGAGCGGCGATGGCGATCCCACCGCTGCAATTGGGGCAGCCCGAGACATGCTTGAATCCGTTGCCAAGAGCATTCTCGAAGGGCTGGAAGAGCCATACGGTTCATCTGAAAAGCTGCCCGTATTGGTCAAAAAAGTCTGTAAGCGACTTGGGCTGGTACCGGACGACGTGTCGGAGAAGGCCAAGGGTGCGGAATCGATCCGGCTTGTGCTGAGCAATCTGGGGACGATTGCCCAACATGTCGCAGAACTACGGAATCTTTACGGTAGCCACGGCGGCTCTCCCGAGCGAAAGGGGCTTAAGCCAAGGCATGCCCGATTGGCAATTGGTGCCGCTGGAACGCTGGCCCTTTTCCTTCTGGAAACTTACGAAGATCAAGCCGGGTCTGGGGGATGCAATGGGTAGCGAATGGACACTGGCGGAAATGCCGACCATCGAATGCCTGCAAGGTATGGGCTATCGCTTCATCCCATCCGCCGACCACCCATCGCTGCGTGACGGCGAAAACCACGTCCTGTTCCGACCGCTGGTGGTCGATGCCATCCGCCGCATCAATGGCCTTACCGAGAGTGATGCCCAGGCCGCCTATGTGGACCTGCTGGTAAAGGACGACAACGGGGACTGGCTGGGCATTCTACGTGGCAATTACAGCCGCACGGTCCAGGGCAAGACGACCAAGCAGACCCTTCGCATCATCGACTTCCAGAACCCCGCCAACAACGTCTTCACCGTCACCAACCAGCTTTACGTTAAGGCCGAGAAATCCCGCATCCCCGATGTGGTGGTCCATGTCAACGGCATCCCGCTGGTGGTGATAGAGCTTAAGTCCCCCTTGAACAACAAGGACAAATCTGGCGAGGCGTTCGACCAAATCCGCCAATACGAACGAGACATTCCCCGGCTGTTTTTCTCCAATGTGTTCAACATCGTCAGCGACGGCACCAACTGCCTGTATGGGGCCACCGGCAGCCCCTCGAAGTTCTATGGCTCTTGGGGCGACCCGTGGCCGCGTAAGGCCGATGAATTTACCGACGAACTTTCCAAGGGGATGTGGAGCCTGCTGGAGCCGGGTCGCCTGCTCGATCTGATCGCCCACTTCGTGGTGTTCGAGGCGACCCGATCCGGCAAGGTCAAGAAGGTCTGTCGCTATCAGCAGTTCCGGGCGGTCAACAAGATCGTCAATCGCATCATCGAGGGAAAGCACCGCCGTGGCCTGATCTGGCACACCCAGGGGTCTGGTAAATCGCTGACCATGGTGTTCGCCGCGTTGAAGCTGAAGACCCATCTGACGGTCAACCATCTGGCACTTACCAATCCCAATATCATGGTGCTGACCGACCGCATCGATCTGGACGATCAGATCAGCCGCACCTTCCAGGCTTGTGGCCTGCCCAATCCGGTGCGGGTTGAATCCATGAGTGACCTTCGGTCGGTCATTGGCAAGGGGCTGAATGGTCTGACCGTGCTGTCCACCATCTTCAAGTTCGCCGGGTCGCAGCAGGCCATTCCCGATTCAGGGTCTTGGATCGTGATGGTGGACGAATGTCATCGCACCCAGGAAAAGGATTTGGGGGCATATCTGCGTGCCACCTTGCCCGATGCCCGTTTCTTTGGGTTCACCGGCACACCGGTCAAAAAGAACGACAAGGACACCTATGCCAATTTCGGCATCGAGGGTGAAGGTTACCTCGATAAATACGGCATCGATGACGCCGTGGCCGATGGGGCGACGGTCCCGATTCACTACACCGGGCGGAAGACCGATTGGCACATCGACGATGCCAAGATCGATATCCTGTTCGACAACTGGTTCGCCGATCTGCCCGACGACAAACTGGCCGAGTTGAAGAAACGCGGCGTCGCCATGGCCGATCTGGTCAAGCACCCCCGGCGGAACGGGCTGATCGCCTATGACATCTGGACTCACTTCAAAGCCTATGCCTTGCCTGATGGTTTCAAGGCCCAGATCGTGGCGTTCGACCGCGAAGCGGTGATCCTCTACAAGCAGGCCATGGACGCGGTGATCGCCGATGATCTGATCAAGCAGGGGCTGTCGGAATCCGATGCCAAAGATCAGGCCGCCGCCATGTCGGCCTGCGTCTATTCCAAATCCCAGGAAGACGACAAGCCCAGCGAGGATTCACAGACCGACGCGGTGCGGGCCGAATTACGGCGGCACTACCTGGATTATGACGGCGAAAAGGATGCCAAGGACGCCTTCGACAAGCGGGGACAACCCCCCCATTTCCTGATCGTCTGCGACAAGCTTCTGACCGGGTTTGATGCCCCCGCCGAATGCGTCATGTATCTCGACAAGCCGTTGAAGGAACACACCCTGCTGCAAGCCATCGCCCGCACCAACCGGGTGGCCGATGGCAAACGCAATGGACTGATCGTGGATTACATCGGCGTGTCGCGGAACCTGGACGCGGCTCTATCCACCTATCGTGCCGACGACGTACAGAACGCCATGCGTGATCTCGATGATCTTCGCAGCCAGCTTCGTGCCGCCCATGCCGCCGTCATGAAGTTGGCAAAGGGTGTCAAACGCGGATCCGGCAATCTGAAGGCTGAATACGACGCCCTGGTGGCGGCATTGAAGACCGAGGATCACTGGTTCGAGTTCCGCACCAAAGCACGGGAGTTCATCGGCCTCTATGAAGCCCTGTCCCCCGACACGTCGGTGTTGGAGTTCACCGCTGACCTGAAATGGGTAGCGAACTTCATCCAGTACGGCACCCAGGTGTTTGAGAAGAAGGAAGCCTTCGACCAGCGGGAGTACAGCCGCAAGATCAGGGACATGCTGGCCGAGCATCTGGACGCAACCGGCCTGAGCGTCACGGTGAAATTGCGGCACATCACCGACCCGGAGTTCTGGGATGACTTCGATGCCGAGGACAAGGACGAGAGCGACCTGAAGACGGCGGCGATCCGCAAGACCACCGAGCTTCGCAAGGTCACTTACGAAAAGATCGCCGACAATCCGCACCAGTTCGGCAAGTTCTCCGACCGGCTGAAGGCGTTGCTGCGGAAGATGGACGATGCCCAGCTATCATGGGCCGAGAAGCTGAAAGCCGCTGAGGAATTGGCGAAGGACATTCAGGACGAAGAGGCCGCCCATGAAGGCTCTGGGTTGTCGAAGGACGCCTTCGGGATTCTCGCCGTACTTAATTCCTTCGAACCACAAGCCGATACCCCTGAATTGGAAATCCTGGCATCGGCCATTGAAGCTCTATACACCGACAGCGAATCCGCACCGTCCTTGTGGCAGGAAAAGGGTGAACTGCGAAAAGCCCTGCGGCAAAAGGTGCGGCAGATTTCTCATTCCCTGGGATTCAGCGATGTCATGGCCCTGTCGGAACAGGTCGAGGAATACGCCATCAAGCATCTTTCGAAGGGCTGACCCATGTCCGTGCTGACGGTCGGCAGCACCGCGATCCCCTATACCCTGAAACGCTCGCCCCTGGCCCGGCGGGCCAGAATCACCGTGACCCCAGATGAGGTTGAGGTGGTGGTACCGGAAGATGCCACCGATGCCCAGATCACGCGGGCCTTACACCGCCGCCGTGCCTGGATACTGGAACAGACCCGCTGCATGAAAGAGCGGGTCGCTCAAACCCACACCGTGCAGCGTTTCGTGACCGGCGTGAAAATCCCCTATCGCGGCAGGTTGATGAAACTGACCGTCACCCCTGGCACCGACACACTGGTGGAGGTCACCTACCGTAATGGATTCTGGGTCACCTATCCCCTGACCGTTTCGCCGAATGCCCGTGATTCCCTGATAGAATCGGCCTTGCGTCTGTGGTTCAGAAAGCGGATGCGTGAAGATGTTGCCACCTTCGTCCAGCACCATTCCGGCCTGGGCTTGATCCCCAAGAGTCTACAGATCAAAGACCAGAAGCACCTGTGGGGTAGCTGCGGTCGGGATCGGGTTGTGAACCTGAACTGGCGTCTCATCTTCGCCCCCAAGCCGGTGCTGGAATACGCGGTTGTTCACGAGCTTTGCCATATCCGCCACCGCAACCACGATCCCGAGTTCTGGCGTTTGGTCGGTAGCATTATCCATGATTGGGAGGAGCGGAAGCTCTGGCTGGAAAGAAACGAGCATCTGCTTGGGTTCGAGAAGGTGGAACCGGCACAATGATCCGCATCAGCATAGGATCGACCGGCCAAATCGGAAGGATACGGAATGCTCACCCTTGATGATCTATCCGATGTTGGGCGTCTCGTTGCCATTGATGCGGAAACCACGGGTTTTCGGGTGCCGACCGCTGCCGAGATCAAAAAGATGCCCAAGGGGCTACGGTTGCCCGGCGTCATGATCGAGATCGGCTGCGTCGAATTGCTGCGTGGTGAGGACGGGTGGAAAACCGGTGAAAGCTGGCACCGCCGCATTCAGCCGGGCGGCCCTATCGCCAAAGCCTCGATTGCGGTTCATGGGATCAACCCCGCCGACCTGAAAGACGCCCCCCAGTTTCGCGATGTGCTGGACGAGTTCGAGACGTTCATTGGTCAGGACGTTCTGCTTGCCCACAGTGCCGAAAATGAGATCGAGTTTCTGAATTTCGAGTACGCCAGGGTAGGCCGGTGCGGCTTCGATGAAGTCATTTTCTCGGACAATGATTTCGTCTGCACCCAAGAGCTATCGCGGCAATTTTTCCCTGGCGTGCCGGGATCGTTGGACGTTCTGTGCGACCGGCTGTGGATCGACCGATCCGATAGATTCGAGCATCATGGTGCCTTGCTTGATGCCATTCTGACGGCAGAAGCCTTCATGAAGATGGCTGGTGGCTTCGTCCAGGACGACACCCGCTACATGAGCTTTGGGGATCAGTAGGCGGGGGTTCCATGGACACGACTTCCGCCATCATCACCGCAAACAGGGTCACCCCGGTCGCCAACGCAGGAAAGCTCCTGGGATTGGCCGACGTTTCAATCCTGATGGATGGGGTTGAGGTTGTGATCCATGGGGTACAAATTCGTGCCGACAGCAATGGAACCGAAGTGACCCTCCCGAAATACCGAGCACCGGATGGTGCTTGGATGGCAGCGATCACCCTGCCGGACGAACTCAAAGGCCCCATGGGCGACGTGGTGATGGCTGCGGCCATTGAAGAGGGGATTCTGAAGGAGAGACAGCAATGAGTTTTGGTCGTCTTTCGATCATCGTGGCAACGATGACCCTGCTGATGACTGCTCATGCCGGGATGGCCGCTGACCGTCAGATCGATGTCTGCTTCACCCCTGGAATGGACTGCACTGGGAAGGTCGTAGAGGCCATCAGTGCCGCTCGACGCACCATCCTGGTCCAAGCATATTCGTTCACCTCACCGCCTATCGCACAGGCTCTGGTGCAGGCCAAAAAACGTGGTGTCGATGTGCGGGCCGTTCTGGACAAAAGCCAGCGGACAGAGAAATACAGCGGTGCCGATTTCCTGGCCAACGGCGGGGTACCGGTGCAGATCGACGCAGCCCACGCCATCGCCCACAACAAGGTAATGGTGATCGACGGCGGCACGGTCATCACCGGATCGTTCAACTTCACCAAGGCTGCTCAAGAACGGAACGCTGAAAACCTGCTGGTGATCCGCGATTCCGAATTGGCTGCCAAGTACGAGTCCAACTGGAAGAAGCACGCCGAGCATTCGGAAGCATATGGTGGTCGTGGCAGGTGAACTCAGTGCCTTCGCCCTATTTCCGAGAACTTTTTCCGTGGACGCCAGGATGTAGGGCCAGGGATTGGCCTGCGGCATGACCAGCTTCGAACGCACCAGCCGCGACCTTCTTCCCAGATGCACGACCGCGACGCAGGTTCAGGTCCAGTTTGGCGAATTCAGATTCCACGATGGCGTGGCGGATCACCACCAGATCACGGCCACTGCTGACCCGATTGGCTTCGTCGCGTTCGGCCTTCATGGCGATCAGCTTCTCCCCAATCGACACCGCCATGCCGAACAAGAACGATCCCTTTTCGTCCTTGCCGTAACGGAGAATTCGTTGGCCCAGGGCATATTGGACCCAGGCGGTCTGCATGGCCGTGGCGATCACATCGTAGACGTAATGGGCCATCTCGATGCTGGGGCGAAGTCCGAAGAAGACGTACCGGATGCCCTTGTCGTCCTTCTCCCGCCAGACCTTGCAATCGCAATATTCGGCGATGGCCGGGATGCACGCTGAGATCGGCTGTCGCTGTTTGCGGTTGGTTTCAATGGTGGACTTTTCACACTGCTCTTCGCGAATTTCGAGGTCCGTAATGGACAGATCATGGCGATCCAATAGCTCGGCCACCTTCGCTGCCGCCGCCAAGGCTTCGTCGCGAACCACGGTCCACATGTTGGCGATGCCAGAATCGAGGTCGTTGATCCAGATTTTCCGGGTACGCCCAATCCGTGCCATGCGAAGGGCAACGGCGGCACTTCCAGCAAACAGTTCGCGGTACTCATCCAGATTGAACGGAGCGAGGTTGACCAGATCACGAGCCAGACGGTGCTTCCCACCAGGGGAGCGGATGATGCTCGACATCCTTTCGGGAGCGAGAATCAGAGGGACGTCCAGGTGGGGCTTGATGGCGGGTTTCATCAGATGGCCTCCTTGAGTTTCTGATTGTCATTGCTGTTTTTCGTCAGGCGGCGAATCTCGGCACGGTGCTTACGGCGGTATTCCTTCCAGAACGCCGAGCAGCCCTCGAACTTCTTGTACTCGCCGTATCCAGCCTTGATCGCCTTGATGGCCCCAATCGTGATCCCATAGCGTTCCATCAGAACCGAAGGCGGGTCGTCGGTGAGGATGATGTCAGCAGCCTCGTCAAGAGAACGGCGGACCTTGCGGACTTTCCCAACCTTCTTGGTCGGCGGCAACGGGATCGACATGGCGTGATCCAACAGCCACAGAGCGATCTTCCGCATGGCCTCGGATTCGGGGTGGTCGAAGGGCGTCCGCAGGGTGTAACGGGCGGCTTCAATCTGGGACTTGGTGAACATTTAAATGGCCTCCTTCATGGGCTGATTGTCGTTGCTGCCGGTCTTGGTGACCTGGGCAGCCTTGCGGGTGAGCAGACGGTCGATTTCGTCCTGGTCGCGTTCAACGACCCGTAAATTCGTAAGATTGAACTGCTCGTCGATGTCACCCACGATCAAGACACGACCCGGCGATTGGGCCAGAGCTTCGAGAGTCTGGCTGTCTTTGACATCATTGATGGTCGTGCACTGATGGTCGGCGTAGTGGGTGGTGGTGCCGATCTGCGGCAAACCGGCGACGTAGGTCTGGATGGTGCGGACCTTCTTCTCTTCGCGGCTCGTGTCGCGGTGGGTCCGCCTCTCATTGCGGAAAGCTTTCACCAGCCCCGACATACCGCCCTGGTCGTGAATCAACCGCTTAATGTATTCGGCGGGGAATTCGTCACGGTGCAGTTCCAGATACCGAAGGGCGGTCGCAATCTGCCCAAGACGGCGGCGGAAGTCCGTCTTCTCCGAGACGTTGTGGAACAAGACCTTGACCACGAGCAGGGTGAAATCGTCCACCGCCTTGCCCTTGACGGTCAGCCCATATTGCTGCTTGGCGAAATTGATAAACGCGGCCTCGTCCTTGCGGAGTTCGGGCAGCACCGCAAAAGCGGCGACGACGACGTTGACGAGGGCAATGTGGGTACGAAGACCCAGGGAGACGGCGGAGTTCACCGCCTTCCGGGAAGGGCGAAGAATGGTTTCATAGTCGGACATGGCGGGTACTCCTCTTGATCAGGCGGCCAGCCGCATTGCCATGGTGGGGGGCTTCGGCGGTGTGGGCGGGTTGTTGTCATTGGCAGGCGTCGGAGTGGTCGAGTGCCGTTCGCAAAGCACCAACCGGAAGCCGGTTGAGCATCCAACCAGCACATTGAAGTCCATGTGCATCGTTTGGTTGGCAAGTGCAGTGCAATTGGTAGCCATCTCAAACTCCCTTGAATGCCGACGCTGCATTTGAATTCAGCGTGTTTACAAGGCTATCAGGCGAATTGGAGGCAGTAACGATGCAGCGAGATGATTCGGAGAAGGCAGTTTGAAACTGGCCGGAATCCTGAGAATATTGGAGTGAACAACGGTATTCTTGGTGAGGAATGGCGTGGAATGAACCGGAAACGAAAGCCATGTGCAGCATTCCTCTGGACACACAGAGGGCATGATAGGGATCGCATCAAAAATGATACGCCCTTGGATGTTGCCCTGGCTCAATCGGTCACATTAAAGGTGCAGCATAAAAAGGCAGGCGAGATGGCCCGCCTTGCTGGCTTTGAAATTTCAAAAGTATTTTTGTTTGAAGAGACGGGGCATCTTCCTACATTTAAGGTATTCCCGACGATTAATCTTGCAATGTCATGGTGCGAACGGAATGACGCACCGCTAATTATTCATTCTTTTAGACATCACAGTGGTCGCGGGTTTTCATCACTAACTACTGGAAGGATAAAATTCCAAACAGAGATTAACCATCGCGGCATCCAAATTATATGGATTGACCCTGCCGATAGGGACGAAGCCCTCCACGAGTATTTTGAACAGCAGAGAGATAAAGAGCGGCAACGGAGAAGAGATAAAATCAAAAAGCTTAGACGCACTGCGGGTCTAAAAAAATTCATTTCCGATGGCGGTAAACTCGGGTTTGCCGCAGAGTGGGCTAATAAGAAGGATGCACAGTCAAAAGGACGAGCAGCACAGAGTGATGCTGCAAAAGAGCGTGCTAAAATAATAATTGATGCAGTTAAAAACATAAAGTCAGACCATAAATCTGTTCCGAACAGACATCTTGCCGATATAATAAACGCTATGATGATGAATAATCCTGAACTTTTGCCGCCGAGAGGGACGCGGTGGACAGAGTTTTCTATCCGTATCTACATCAAGAGGCATGGCGATAGCGATCAACAAGACACAACATAGCTATCTACGAAATGTTCTGTTGAAAACAATTTGAAGACATATTCTCTGCAACATTAAGGTATACCCTGCTGCAACTCCGCCACAGTCATGAAATATTGTTCCAGATGGGTTGATTTTGTATTTATGGAACGCTTTAATATATGGGTCTATGGCCCATATGGAGCAAATCCATGTTTTACGGATATGCCCGCTGCTCTTCTACAGATCAATCCCTCGACATCCAGATTGATGCCTTGAAGGCTGCCGGTTGCCAGATCATCAGATCGGAAAAGATCAGCGGCACGAGTCGTGATGGTCGCCGGGAACTGGAAACCCTGCTGGAGTTCCTTCGCGAAGGGGATGTTCTGGTCGTCACCCGGATCGACCGGCTGGCCCGATCCATCGGCGACCTCCAGGACATCATCAAGGTACTGAAGGAAAGGGGAGCCAGCTTGAAGGCCACCGAGCAGCCGTTCGACACGGGCGACATCTACGGTGCATTGACCATCAATCTGCTCGGGGTGTTCGCCCAGTTCGAGACCGAGCTTCGGCGGGAACGACAGATCGAAGGAATCCGGCGGGCGAAGAAGAATCACCCTGAACGGTACCGTGGACGCCCTCCGAAGATCGACGCTGGTAAAGTTCGGTGGCTCAAGGATCAAGGATTCAGTGTTGCGGCCATCAGCAAGGAACTGGGCATCGCTCGCACATCGGTTTATCGGTCATTGGACGTGATTAGCTGAACTCGCATTGGCTCGGGCCAAGGAGATTTTGAAATGACCAGCCTGAATGACCTCAAGGCTAAAATGCTGGCTGATCCCGAGGTGAAGGCCGAATATGACCGTCTCGCCCCAGAGTTCGAGATTGCGGAAACCCTTATCCGTGCCCGTCAACGGGCTGGTCTATCTCAGGCCGAACTTGCGAAGAGAATGGGTACCACCCAGTCCGTGGTAGCACGGCTGGAAAGTGGCCGTTCCCTTCCTTCATCGACTTCACTGGCACGCTTCGCCGCCGCCACAGGAAGCCGCCTTCATGTTGAGCTACTTCCTGGCCGGTGAACGACATCTGCGGCCACGATAAGGGGGACGATGTGCTGGCCAAAACCGCGATTATTCTCCAATCCAAGATCACCTGCCCCCATTGCGGCCACCACGAGGTGGAGGTGATGCCGAGCGACGCATGCCAGTTTTTCTATGATTGCAAAGGGTGCGGCATTGTTCTGCGACCCAAGCCCGGCGATTGCTGCGTGTTCTGCTCCTATGGTTCGGTGCCGTGTCCGCCGATCCAGGCCGACAAATCATGCGGCTGTGGCTGATCCCTGTGATCCTCCACTGATCACGCCTTAACCACCGGTATGTCGTCCCAACTGGTCGTGAAGCTCGGGGTTCGGTTGCTGCATCGCATCTTCCACGGTGCGTCGTCGGGAACCAACCCGAATCCGACAGCCCCTTTGCCCATCTTTCCGTTGATGCCATCTACCGCAGCCATCAACGCCGTTGGCCGTGCACCTGATTCTGGTGGTGGTGAAAACAGGTCACGCGGGATGTCTTCGGGGCGGACCAAATCCAGCATGATCACCCCGGCCTTCTTGTAAGCGTAGCCGTCACGCCATGCTGATTTCAGCCCCTTCAAAGCCGCCCCAATGATGTGCGGCGTGGATGAAGTCGGCGGCGAAAGACGGATCATGGCATTCAGGGAAAATTGTGGCTGGTCGGGGCGGAACCGGTCGGTGTAGGCGAACACCTGCACCGCACCGGCCACCAGTCCGTCTCCACGAATTTTCTCCGCTGCCCGGCTGGCGAAGGTCAGCACTGCATCATGGACCTGTTGGAATTCGGTGACAGATTCTCCGAACGAACGCGAGCAGCAGGTGGTGTGTTTGTCCGATGGTGCAGTGTCCAGGGTATGAACCGGCGTTCCACGCAATTCCATGACGGTGCGAAGGCCGACCGCCCCCATGGTCTTCTTGATCCATCCATCTGACTGCAAAGTCAGGTCATAGGCGGTGCGAATGCCATTCACGCCACAATGGGCGGCATACTGGCGGCCAATTCCCCAGACATCGCCGACCGGGGTCTGCTTGAGGGCGGCCTCTATCCATCGGGCATCACGGCTCAGATCGAGCACGCCATTCGCCTTCT
The DNA here is from genome assembly GCF_001511835.1 of Magnetospirillum sp. XM-1. NCBI lineage: Bacteria > Pseudomonadati > Pseudomonadota > Alphaproteobacteria > Rhodospirillales > Rhodospirillaceae > Magnetospirillum > Magnetospirillum sp. XM-1. Next base: position 4,771,082 of record NZ_LN997848.1, on the reverse strand, counting down.
TGGATTTCTTTGCGAGTCTGTTGGCCAGTTTCGCCAAGGTCTTGGTGGTGCCGATCCCGACCGACACCGGAATGCCGGTCCAACGTCTCACCGTGGCCCGCACCTGCTGGGACCACGCAGTTAGGTTGTCCACCGGCATACCATCCAAATCAAGGAAGCATTCGTCGATGGAATAGACCTCGGCCCCCGGTGAGAACGTCGCCAGCACCGACATGACCCGTTCCGACATGTCGCCGTACAGGGCGTAGTTCGAGGACAACATGATCAAGCCATGGCTATCGACCAAATGCCGCAATTTGAAGGCGGGTTCGCCCATACCGACTCCAATGGCCTTGGCTTCGGCGGAACGGGCCACGGCACAACCATCGTTGTTCGACATGACGATGACCGGCTTGCCTTCAAGCGATGGGGCGAAAACCCTCTCGCAGGAGACGTAAAAATTGTTGCAGTCCACAAGGGCGTAGACCGCCATGACTGATCACCGCTTGGTCAGGGACGACACTGCGAAGGTGACGACGCCCCAAATCTGGACGCCATCATCAGGATCGACTGGGAAGCTGGGATAGTCTGGGTTGGCCGAGGCCAATTCCCAACCATCCTCGGTCTTCCGCAATGTTTTTACGGTCAGGCCCCCGTCAAGGGTCGCCACAACGATGTCGCCGTCATGGGGCTGAACAGAACGATCCACCACCAGCAAATCGCCGCTGTGGATACCTGCACCGGTCATGGAATCGCCATCTGCCCGGCAGAAGAATGTGGCCGCCGGTCTCTTCACCATCAACTCGTGGAGATCGAGCTTGCCCTCCAGGTGGTCGTCGGCGGGGGACGGAAACCCAGCGGCCACCAGGGCGGAATAAATGGGGGCCGTGGCATCCGATGGTGCGAAGCCACGGGACGATGGCTGACATGTGCCTGGGGGTAGCGGCGTATTTTGATTCTGCGAGAACATGGCAAGAACATTACACCGTGGGCACGGGATCGGGCAATATCCAGTGTTCGACCGATTGACCCGTTGATCAGCAGGTCTATTATACTTTCGATAGAATTTCTAAGGGCACAATGCCATGCGATTACGTTGGCAGGACACGATGAACCTGGGCGTGGCAGAGATAGATGCCGGTCACCGGCACCTATTTCATCTGCTCGATGCCGTTGCGGCTGCTGTTGAAGCTCGGATGCTGGAGGCTGCTCAAATTTCAGCGGGTGAATTTCTGGATGCAGCGTTACAGCACCTTGCCAGCGAAGAAAGTCTGTTCGACCGCGTGGCTGAATTCCATGATTCTTCCCGCCATTTGAACACCCACAATGAAGCTCGCCGAACCTTTATGCGGCTGCATACTGCGATCTGCGATAACGCTGATCTGAGCGAAGCTCGGACTATTCTGGACGGGTTGATTCCCGACATGATCATCCGGCTGCACCAGGAGGACACGGCCTTGGCTTCAGCTTTGAAAAGTTGATTTATGATCTCCGGGCGTTCCACGATACAGCGGAATGAACGCAGGTAGGCTGATCAGGCGAACATGGCGATATTCGGACGAAAATCACCACCCATCCAGGTCGGCGACCGGTTTGTAAAAGCCAACGACCAGACCCGGAAAGTCTGGGAGGTATCTCGCCTGTGGACGACAGTCGATGGTGTGCCTCATGCTCGACTGGTGAACCAGCATGAGACGCTGATGGTGTCCATTCGCACCCTGGGGGATCAGGAGTTCTTCGTGGCTGTGCCTGTGATTCGGAACGATCCGTAAAGCAGGTCGGCGGTGGCGAACTGGCGAGAACTCCACCGCCGGATCATGCTGGATGGACTTGGGTTACGGGGGAGGGTCCATCCAGATGTGGCCGCATTGGGAGGATGCCACCATGAAACGGTATCGCATTCGCCCTGTGCCATCAAGACGTACAGGATGAACTTCTCGCCCATATGGTGAAAATCTTGAACGCAAATCCGACCATGGACACTGCATCGGTTACTGTATCGGCAATCGGCATCACCGAAGTGAAGAATGCCGGGAAGCTACGTGCCTTGGCCGATGTTGATGTCGTCTTTGATGGCATCGAGATGATCATCCAAGGAGTCAAGGTGAGGGCTGATGACAAAAGTACCGAGGTTTCCTTGCCAACATATCGAGCACCAGATGGCTCCTGGAGGGCCGCAATTATTCTGCCTGATGAGATCAAGGATGCCATTTCGGACACGGTGATTGCTGCGGGATTGGAGGCAGGAATCCTCCGGGTGAAGAAGGAGTCCGTTGGGGATCGCTGTCGGGATGCGACAGAAGCCAAAGCAGACCAGGAATGATTGCGGGTTGTAAGCGGATTGACGGCCTGAAATGCCAATGTCATTCCTTATAACCATACCTTTTGTAGGGAGGGGCAAATGAACAAGTCCGAATTGATTAATGCCGTTGCCGATGGTGCCAACATGACCAAGGCCGACGCGGGCAATGCCATTGACGCTGTTTTTGCCGCCATCACTACCGCCATGAAGTCCGGCGATGATGTGCGTTTGGTCGGCTTCGGAACTTTCTCGGTTTCTGCCCGCCCTGCACGTGAAGGCAGGAATCCGCAAACTGGCAAGCCCCTCACCATCGCGGCCAGTAAGTCTGCCAAATTCACCGCCGGAAAGACCCTCAAGGACACCATCAATGACCGATGACATCAAGGCTCTGACCACCAAGATCGTTGCCGCCTACCTGGGCAGCAACGCCTTGGCAGCCACGGAAATTCCGAACCTAATCAAGTCCGTTTTTTCGACTTTGGCCAGTGCGGATACCCCTGCTTCAGCACCGTCTGAACAGCAACAACCTGCTGTTTCGGTAAAGAGGTCAGTGACCCCCGGACATATCGTCTGTCTGGAATGCGGTGACCATCAGAAGATGCTCAAGCGGCATCTCCTGACCGGCCACGGACTGACTGCCGACGAGTACCGGGCGAAGTGGTCGCTGCCCAGGGATTACCCCTTGGTCGCACCGGAATATGCTGCACGCCGATCCGAACTCGCTAAAGCGGCGGGCCTTGGCTATACGCGGAAGAATCGTCGGCCCAAATCAGCCACCTGATGAGCAGGGGAAGGGATCGCCATGCCGCCACGTAAGAGTTCCAAACCCGCAACCGCCCCCGAGCCTGCCAAGGTCGCCAAGAAGGCTGGTCGGTCCACCAGAGGTCGCTTGGACGACGGCAGTGCCAACCCCATTGATGTCCATGTTGGTGCCCGCATTCGGCTTCGTCGGACCCTGCTTGGCATGAGCCAGGAGAAGCTTGGTGAATGCCTTGGGCTGACCTTCCAGCAGGTCCAGAAATACGAACGTGGGGCCAATCGGGTCGGAGCATCCAGGCTGTTCGACCTATCCCGTGTTCTGGATGTCCGGGTTGGCTACTTTTTTGAGGAAATCTCTTCGACTGCCCAGGCAGCATCGCCGGTCGAGGTGATCCGGGGCAACGTCACCAAGGCAATCGATGTCGCTGACGACAATCCCATGACAAAGCGGGAAACCCTCGAATTGGTACGGGCCTATTTCAGTATCAATGACCCCAAGGTTCGGGATCAGGTTTTGGCGATGGCAAAGGCTCTGGGTGGTGCCAAATAATGGGGGGGCTTGGCGGAACACCATGCTGCTCTGGAAATTCCCTAAAGCTTCAGGACTATCTCGTCTGCAATCGCCCTGATCGACCGACCTTCCTTTTCGATCAACCCCGCAGCGGCCAGGGCGTCCACATCTTCATAGACGTTTTTATAATCTCGACCGAGTTGCCGGGCGAGTTCTGCAACTGATGTCGTGGGGTGCTCCCGAAGGAAGCGAACCATTTCCAATCGCTTCGGCGTAACGTGACGGAGAAAAGCCTCCATAGACTCGAATGTCACGTTGAGTTCGGGTTCACCGATTTTTCCATGTTCGGCGTTATGCCATGCCGCGATCACTCTCTTGCCCATGTCATCAAGAGGATCGCTATGCCCGTTGCCGATGGAAACATTGATCCGGTTCAATTTGCCCTCCGCCGTCTGACATCGGCCTTAAAATCCTCAATCAACTGCTCAATGGTGGAGAATGAGTACGCAGTCTCATCGCCATCAAGATGACGGTGATCGCCCTTTCCAGCCTCGTTGTCGTAGCCGACGAGCCGCCTTCCATCTCGACCGTAGAACAGCGAGTACTTGAAACCATGGCCGCTGCCTTGAACCTGCATCGGCACTGCCCAGACTTTCATCTCAACGATGGACCCATCGTCGTAGACCGCCTTGGTGTGGATAATAAGGGTCGCCTTCATCCGATCCTCAGAACCATATCAGATTTATGGTATCCACGGCCATAGATTGCTGCGGGCTGCTGCATCTAATCGCCCATCATTGCAGATGCCAATCCCTCTGCAATGTCGTGATTCGCCTTGAGCTTGGTTTTCCGGGCAATCTTGTTGTAGTGGATTCTGGTGACCTCCGGGCTTGAGTGCCCAACTGCCTTCGAGACCGTCTCAAGGCTAATCTTCAAGTCATCAATGGCGAACGTAATCCATGATCGGCGAAGATCGTGGATGTTCACATGGGGCAAGCCAGCTTCCTTTCGGACATCACACCATACTTCGTCAACTGAGGTGATGTGTAATTCCGGGGACGTGGAACGAGCAAAAAGCCACTTTGAGTTTTTCGGGATTCGGTCAAGCAGTTCCTGAACGGGTTCCGTGATCACGATTTGCTTGATCTTCGGCTTACGACGCCGTGAATTTCCTTTGTCAGTCACATGAATATATCCATCTTTTACGGCATCCCACTGCATTGACAGCACCTCCATTTTTCGGGCGGCTGTGAAAATAATCATTTCGATAGCCAGATACATTGATGGGTTGTTTTGAGGGTTTGCTGCTCGGTGGGCAATTAGGGATTTGTATAGCTCTCTATATTCATTTTCATCAATCACAACATCTCTTGATTTCTTCTCGTTCATCTCAACTTTAAATGTTGGGTTGCTGTTCATCGGCAGAATTTTTGGGATACACCAGTTCCAGGCGGATCGAAGGTAGCCAACGGCATTGTTGCCATTCCCTTCTCCCGATGTCTCCGTCACATGATCGAGTAGCTTCTGGCAGTCATCTTGGGTGACATCCTTCCATGGCTTAGTTCCCATGAATGGACGCACATAATTTTTATACATCGCTCTGTATGAACGCTGCGTGTTTGCTCCTTTTTTCTCAATATGATTTGCCATGTACAAATCAAGTATATCATTTATAGTGATGCACTTTTTGTCATCCTGCTTGTCTTTAGCGGGATCGCCGCCCAGGGTTACTTTCGCCAGCACTTCTTTCGCTCTGGTTCGAGCTTGCTCAATGGTCAGCACTCGCACATCTGAAAGTGTCATGCGTCGATCTACGCCATACGAGTTGCGGTACTGAACGACATAGCTCCTGTGCCCATTGGGGGTGACCTTGACGCCAAACCCCGGCAGAGTTTCATCCCAGTAGATTCTGTCAGTGCATTGCGGCACGAGGTTGCGAAGAGCGGTGGTGGTTAGGCGAATTTTAGGCACAGTGGATTCCTTCGACGTGTTAGGCTTTGCTCATCCAGAGAAATGGCGGATTTCCGCCTTTCTTATTCGAATGTCGGCAGCCTTTTCGGGAAAGCAACCGGTAAGCAGCGAAGTACACTCGTGTACGTTATGTTGGCGTTGTGTTCTGTATGCATTCTCAGTTCAGCCCCCCGTTAGGACATTGAAATTGAGAAAAAAACAATAAAATCAATGGCGTGCGATTGGGGTTGACGAAATCATCCGCCAATGCCAATTGTCACCCTCCATGGTGTCCTGGGTCCTGCTGGAGATTGAACTGGCGGGTCGGTTGGAGCGCCATCCCGGCAACCGGGTCTCGCTGCTGATCGGCTGAGCCCGGGCGCCTTTTGGATGTGAATGGGTGCGGATGAAAGTCGTCGTCGTCGAGTCTCCGGCCAAGGCCAAGACCATCAACAAGTATCTGGGCAGCGACTTCCACGTGCTGGCCTCCTACGGCCATATCCGCGACCTGCCGCCCAAGGACGGCTCGGTGCGGCCCGACGAGGGCTTCGCCATGGACTGGGAGACGGATGCCAAGTCCGAGCGCCAGATCAAGGAGATCGTGGCCGCCGTCAAGGGCGCCGACAAACTGTTCCTGGCCACCGACCCGGATCGCGAGGGCGAGGCCATCTCCTGGCATGTCCGTCAGGTGCTGGAGGCGAAGAAGGCGTTGAAGGGCGTCGAGGTCAAGCGCGTGGTGTTCAACGAGATCACCAAGTCGGCGGTGACCGAGGCCATGCGCAATCCCCGCGACATCCATCAGGAACTGGTGGACGCCTATCTGGCGCGGCGCGCTCTCGACTATCTGGTGGGGTTCACCCTGTCGCCGGTGCTGTGGCGCAAGCTGCCGGGCTCGCGCTCGGCGGGCCGCGTGCAGTCGGTGGCGCTGCGCCTGATCTGCGAGCGCGAATCCGAGATCGAAAGCTTCAAGCCCCGCGAATACTGGACCATCGCCGCCGACTTCCTGACGCCCAAGGGGGCGCTTCTGTCGGCGGGGCTGACCCATCTGGGCGGCAAGAAGCTCGACAAGTTCGACCTGTCGTCCGAGGCGCTGGCCCGCGACGCCGAGAAGAAGGCGGCATCGGCCCGCTATTCGGTCGCCTCGGTGGAGCGCAAGCGGACCAAGCGCAATCCCTATCCCCCCTTCACCACCTCGACCCTGCAGCAGGAAGCCAGCCGCAAGCTGTACTTCGCCGCGGCGCGCACCATGCAGTTGGCCCAGCGCCTGTATGAAGGTGTGGACATCGGCGGCGAGACGGTGGGTCTGATCACCTATATGCGAACCGACGGCGTGCAGATGGCTGCCGAGGCCATCGCCGGCGCCCGGGCCGTGATCGCCGAGGATTTCGGCAAATCTTACGTCCCGGATGCCCCGCGCCTCTACAAGACCAAGGCCAAGAACGCCCAGGAAGCCCACGAGGCCATCCGCCCCACCGATCTGGCGCGCCGTCCCGAGGACGTGGCCCGCTATCTCGATCGTGACCAGATGCGCCTCTACGAGCTGATCTGGAAGCGGACGCTGGCCAGCCAGATGGCGGCGGCCGAACTGGATCAGGTCGGCGTCGACATCGCCGGCGACCAGCACGGCATCGTCTTCCGCGCCACCGGCTCGGTGGTGGTGTTCGACGGCTTCATGAAGGTCTATCGCGAGGACAAGGACGATTCCGACGACGAGGATGCGGAAAAGCTGCTGCCCGACGTGACCGAGAAGGATGCCATGGAGCGCAAGGCCATGCGCACAGAGCAGCACTTCACCCAGCCGCCGCCGCGCTTTTCCGAAGCCAGCCTGGTCAAGCGCATGGAAGAGCTGGGCATCGGGCGACCGTCGACCTACGCCTCCATCCTGTCTGTGCTCCAGGACCGTAATTACGTCCGCCTGGACCAGCGGCGCTTCATCCCCGAGGATCGGGGTCGTCTGGTCACCGCCTTCCTGGAAAGCTTCTTCGGCCGCTATGTGGAGTACAACTTCACCGCCGATCTGGAGAACCAGCTGGACGACATTTCCGGCGGGCGCATCGACTGGAAGAAGGTGCTGGAGGTCTTCTGGAAGGACTTCTCCGGCGCGGTGGACGAGACCAAGGATTTGCGCGTCGCCCAGGTGCTGGACGCCCTGGACGAACTCCTGGGGCCGCACTTCTTCCCCGATACCGGCTCGGGCCACGACCCGCGAACCTGCCCCACCTGCAACGCCGGGCGGCTGTCGCTGAAGCTGGGCAAGTTCGGCGCCTTCATCGGCTGCTCCGCCTATCCCGAATGCCGTTTCACCCGGCCGCTGACCACCGGGGGCGAGGGCGAGGACGAGGTGAGGGAAGGCCCCAAGGAACTGGGCAACGACCCCGAGAGCGGCCTGCCCGTTTCTCTCCGCAAGGGGCCCTACGGCCATTACGTCCAGCTGGGCGACGAGACGACGCTGAAGGCCGAGCCCGCGCCCGCGCCGGAAAAGGGCAAGAAGGCGAAGGCCGCCAAAGCGCCCAAGCCCAAGCGTGTGTCGCTCTACAAGGGCCTGGAGCCCGCCGACGTCACCCTGGAGATCGCCTGCCGTCTGCTGGCCCTGCCGCGCCTGATCGGCACCCATCCCGAGACCGGCAAGTCCATCTCCGCCGGTGTCGGACGCTTCGGCCCCTATGTGGTGCATGACGGCGTCTACAAGTCGCTGACCAAGGACGACGACGTCCTGATTGTCGGCATGAACCGCGCCATGGAGCTCTTGTCCCAGGCCAAGGGACGCGGGGCCGCCGGTCCGCTCAAGACGCTCGGCGAGCACGAGGGCAAGCCGGTCACCCTGCACGAAGGGCGCTACGGTCCCTATGTGTCGCGCGATGGCGTGCATGCCACCCTGCCCAAGGACGTGACCACCGACGCGGTGACGCTCGAGGCCGCCCTGGACCTGATCAAAGCCAAGGCGGCCAAGGGGCCGGCCAAGCCGGTGCGGGGCCGCAAGGCCGCGCCCGCCGCCAAGGCCGCGCCCGCCGCCAAGGCCGAAGCCGCGCCGAAGAAGGCCGCCGCCAAGAAGGCTCCGGCCAAGAAAACCGCGGCGAAGAAGGCTCCGGCCAAGAAAGCCGCCGCCAAGACATGAGCGGCGGCGCCGTCCTCTTCCTCGGCCCCGCCGACTCGCCGCTGCTCGCCTGGCTGCGGAGCCGGGGGGGCGAGGTGGTGCAGACGGATCAACGGATCGACGCCGATTTCGTGCGCGCCGGCGGCTTTCAGGCGGTGGTCAGCTACGGCTATCGCCACATCCTGAAGCCCGACGTTCTGGCGGCCATGCCCGAGGTCGCCGTCAACCTGCACATCTCGTTGCTGCCCTGGAACCGGGGGGCGGACCCCAATTTCTGGAGCTTCGTCGACGACACGCCCAAGGGCGTCACCATCCACTGCCTGGCCGACGGGGTGGACACCGGCGACATCCTGGCCCAGACGGAAGTGGCGTTCGGACCGGGCGAGGACACCCTGGCCTCCACCTATGCCCGCCTCCAGGCGGAGATCCAGACTCTGTTCAAGGAGTGCTGGCCCTCCATTCTCGCCGGCGCCTGCCCGCGCCTGCCGCAGGTGGGGGAAGGCAGTCTCCACCGGATGAAGGATAAGGAAACGCTGGCGCACCTTCTCGCCGATGGATGGAATACATCCGTGCGAGCCCTGGAGCCGCGCGCCCGGCGCTGAAAAGTGGTAGTACCGGAGTGGCGGAGACCGTAATTCTGGGCGGAGCTATCGCCCCAGGCGGCGGATCGCGCGATAATTTAGGCTGTTTCACTGACTGATGGTCCGGCTGTTCCGGACTATATTCTGATGAATACAGTAATGTTACTTAGCGCTCGGGGTGAATATCCTTTTGGGGAGAAGGGTTAATAAATCCTTTATTCCTGAACTCGGCATCATGTTGAAGTGATTGGCAAAAATTCGGTTGCACCGGGACTGTCAGTTGATCTAGACTGATGTTGTTAGGAAGTGTGCTCCCTGCATGCGACCCGCAGCCAGTGGCTTGCCGGTTGCGGGGAATGTAAGGAAGCCCGGGGCGAGAATCGCACCGGCCTCTCTAGAAAGGAGATTTGTTATGTCTGACGTCACCCTTACCTCTGCCGTCCGCAGCAATCTGCTGGCTCTGCAGTCCACCCAAGGCCTCGTGAATCGTACTCAGAGCCGTCTGTCGACCGGTTTGAAGGTCGCCAGCGCCATTGACGATCCGGTCGCCTACTTCCAGGCCAAGGCGCTGTCCGACCGCGCCAGCGACTTCCAGGGCAAGAAAGACAACATCGATCAGGGCGTGTCCGCCCTGTCCACCGCGCTGCAGGGCATTTCCGGCGTCACCACCCTGGTGAAGCAGCTCAAGGGTCTTGCGCTGAACGCGCAGTCCGCTTCCAGCTCCCAGATCGGCAGCCTGGTGTCGCAGTTCAACGCTCTGCGCAGCCAGCTCGACAATCTGGCCACCGACTCCCAGTATCAGGGCCAGAACCTGATCGCCGGCAAGGGCCAGACCCTGACCGTCAGCTTCTCGAACCTGACCGGGTCCAGCCTGGAAGTGGGTTCGGTGGACGTGAAGGTCGGCGCCGCCGGTCTGAACATCGCCAAGGCCGTGACCTCCAACGGCGGCTTCCAGCTGTCGTTCGACGACGCCACCGGCGTGGCGCTGGGCACCAGCGGCGTGGTCAAGGCCACCTATGCCGGCACCGCCACCTCGCTGACCTCGGGCTCCTACACCTTCTCGTACGGCTCGGCCACGGTGAGCTTCACCGTGTTCTCCGCCGGCAGCAGCAGCGGCGCCGACCTCGGTGCCGACGTGGCCTTCACCACCACCTCGGTGTTCACCAACGGCCAGGACTTCAACTTCCGCGCCACCACTGCCGATCTGACCGGTGCGGGTCTGTCCGACCTGAACGTCACCCAGGGCAGCATCCAGAACAACACCAAGTTCGCGGTCGAGTACGCGGCCCTCACTGCGGGCGGCATCTCTGGCTTGGACAAGGGCGACACCATTGACATCACCCTCAATGGCCTGACCGGCAACTCGCTGGCCAAGGGTACCTACACCTTCGCCTACGGCGCCTACAACCTGACCTTCACCGTGGCGTCGGCCGGCAACTCCGCCGCCGGTACCTTCACCACCACCAGCACCTTCGTCAACGGCAGCTTCGGCACCGCGGCGGGTGCGGTTCTGACCCTGACCCTGGGCTCCGGCTCGGTCACCGGCCAGGACACCGTGTCGTTCTCGGCGGTGGGCGTGTTCGCCTCGGCCAACGGCGGCAACATCAAGGGCCAGGCCTACTTCAGCGCCGGCGGCCTCACCGGTGCCTACGGCATGCACATCAGCGCCGAAACCAACCTCGGTTACGTTTCCGGCCAGTATGTGCTCGACGCCAATCTGTCCGGCGTGGTGAACGATCTGGTGAACAATCTGGACAACAACCTCGGCACTCTGCGGTCGGTGTCCCAGAATCTGGGTACCAACGTCGCCCTGCTGAACACCCGTCTGGACTTCACCAAGAACTACGTCGACCTGCTCCAGGCCGGTTCGGGCAAGCTGACCCTCGCCGACCTGAACGAGGAAGGCGCCAACCTGCTGGCCCTGCAGACCCGCCAGCAGCTGGGCATCCAGGCGCTGTCCTTCGCCGGTCAGAACGAAAAGTCGATCCTGTCGCTGTTCCGCTAAGTCGAAATGGCGTAAAACTTGGGAGAAGAGGTGGCTTTGCCACCTCTTTTCTTTTGTCCGCTCTTCGGCGAAATTCCTCCCGCCTGGATGGAAGGCCGCGCCGGCGGAAAGACGGACGGTACCATGGCCCCGATTGGGGGAAAGGAAGAATGGGCATGCTCGAGACGGCAATCGTCGACAACGACCTGGTCTCCAGGAATTTGCAGGCGTTCATCGATCTCATGCCCGAGCTCGGCGCCCGTCTCAGCAGTTACCAGCCGCAAAGCCGCCTCGTCACCAATCAGGACGGTGACCTGGATGTGGAGTTCCGGGGCGAGCTGCTTTACGGCCCCGGCGGCCGCAAGCGGATCGAAGCCATGGTCGAGGCATCGGCTACCGGCATCGACAGCCACATCAACATGAACCCCCTGACCAGCGGGCATGTGGACCTGATCACCCAGCGCTTCCTTTACCGCACCTTGAAGCGCGCTACCGAAGCCGGCATGGAATTCCTGCAATCTCCCGAGGAATCGGGGGGCTTCCATCTGGCGTGCATCGGGCTTGGCCTCGGCTATCAGATCCCCCTGCTGCTCGAGCAGGTCAAGCCGGCTGGCATCCACATCGTCGAGCCCAACCTGGATTTCATCTATCACTCGCTGGCGACCATGGAGTGGCGGCCGCTTCTCGAGACCCGCCGCGAGAATCCCTACCGCTTCAATCTGATCATCTCCGACAATTCCGGCGACATCGCCCGGTCGCTGCGGGCGGCCATCCGCTGCTGCTGCCCGGTGGTGGTCGATTGGGCGCGGGTGTTCGTCGCCTACAACAGCCCGATCCTGATGGCGGCCATGTCCGAGTTCATGCGCGACGCCCAGCTGATCGGCATCGGCCTTGGTTTCTTCCATGACGAGATGGAGATGACGCGGGCCTCGTACATGAACCTGCGCGACGGCAATTACCAGGTCATGCAGCGCTCCGCGCACGCCCTGAACGCGCCGGTGTTCATCGTGGGCTCGGGGCCGTCGCTGGACGACGATATCGAGGTGATCAAGGCCAATCAGGACCGGGCGGTGATCGTTTCCTGCGGCACGGCGTCGCGGGTTCTGCTGGCCAACGGCATCCAGCCGGACTTTCAGATGCTGCTGGAGAACGGCGCCGCGCCCTATCGCGCCCTGGCCGCCGTCCACGACGAATTCGGCTTCGGCGACGCGGTGCTGATCGCGTCGAACACCGTGGACCCCAGGGTGCGCAGCCTGTTCGACAACGCGGTCTACTACTTCCGTCCGGCTCTCAGTTCCTATGCGCTGTTCAGTCCCGGCCCGCAATACTCCCTGGAGGATTCGGGGCCGACGGTGACCAATACCGGCACCACGGCGGCGCTGGCCCTGGGGTTCCGCGAGCTTTACCTGTTCGGCGTCGATCTCGGCAGCCGCAATCCCAAGCGCCACCATTCCAAGCATTCCCTCTATCGCCACGACGACGACCAGATGGAAGGCCAGAAGGGGGCAATGGACTTCACGGCGGTGTTCGACGTTCGCGACGTGGGCAATTTCGGCGGACTGGTCTACAGCGAGACCATCATGCTGTGGACCCGCGACGCCCTGGGGCGGATCATCGGCCGCTACCGGCCGGGCGTCGACGCCTATAATTGCAGCGACGGGTTGCTGATCGAGAACACGCGGCCCCTGAGCTCCCAATCCATCCGGCTGAAATCGACGCCCGAGATGAAGGCCAAGGCCCTCGCCAAGGTCAAGGCCACCTTCCTGCCCGGCACCGAGGCCCATTTCACCGAGCGCTGGGGCCGCGAGAATTGGCCGCAGAGCATCATCTCGCTGCTGGAGGAATGCGTGGCGGCCATGGACGACCACCTGGGCGACGTCAACGCCATGGTGCTCAAACTGTCCGACCTGCTGATCAGCGACTACAAGGCGCCGCCCACCGTCGCCCAGTTCTTCGTGCGCGGCACCGTCATGATGGCGGTGATGTGCTTCGACTATTACGCCAAGCGGGTGAAGGACCCCGAGCACAAGGCGGCGTTCTGGGACATCGTGCGCGATGAATTCCTCGAGGTCGTCCGGGCAATGACGTTGCAGACCGAATGGTATTTCGAGAACATCGAAAAGTTCGAATCGGACGAGGAATTGTTCGAGAAGGTGACGGGGTGGCAGTATGAGTGACGAATTCGCCGCGGACATCGCGGAGCTGGTCGGCATCCTTCAGAACGGCACCGCCGCCGAACTGATGGAACACTGTCAGGCGAGGATCGGGCAGGGCAGCCTCAATCCCTACTATTTCCTGGCCATGGGCATCACCTCGTTTTGCAGCGGCGATGCCGGTCTGGGCATCCAGCTGCTGGAGCGCGGCCATTCCATCGCGCCTGATTGCCGCGAGGTGGTGGACGTTCTGGCCAGCCTCTACACCCGGGTGGGGCGCCTGGCCGACGGGCTGTATTACGGCAAGCTGGCCGTGTGCCTGAAGCCGCGTCCCGACGCCAAGGATCTGGTGCCGGACGACCTGTCGTCCTACATGGCGTCGCTGCTGAACGTCGGCATCTCCCATCACCTGACCAAGGCCGAGGCGGCCTTTCATCTGGGGCTGTTCCGCGAGGCGCTGGACCAGGCGGAAAAGCACCTGCGCATCCATCCCGGCGATGAAGCCAGCATGCTGCTGATCGCCCGGTCCATGCTGGAGCTGGGCCGTCCCTTCGCCGCCGCCTCCATGATGCGGGCCGCCCTGCACCACAAGCCGGCCGACGCCAGGATGCACGCGGTTCTGGCCGATTCCATGATGGCCTGCGGCCGCCACGACGCCGCCATCGAACACCAGAAGATCGCCTTCGAACTGGCCGGGGACGACGACGCCCTGCGGGCCGCCCTGGCCGGTTCCCTGGTGCTGCAGTCGGGGGCGAACTGGCCGGTGTCCCAGGCGCTGCTCGACGCCTTCGTGGCCGAGCGCGAGGCTCCGCTGCGGCGGGTCAACGCCCGGGAGAAGGCTGACTCGCCGGTTGTCGGCCTGATGTGGGACCAGGTCTATGACAGTCCGCTGGCCCATTGCGTGGCCCCGGTGATGAAGCATCTGGAGATGACGGTCCTCTACACCCTCAATCCGCGCCACGACCCGGTGACGGACCTGCTGCGCACCAGCGTGATGCGTCCGCGCCAGTCCATCGGCATCGACGAGGCGACCTTGGGGCGCATCGTCGTCGGCGATCAGCCCGGCGTCCTGCTGAATCTCTGCAGCCCCGGCGAGCGGGCCAGCTATCCGGTCTTCAAGGGGGAGGGGGCGCCCGTCACGGTTCACTGGATCTCGTCGCCCATGTGCGACCGGATGCCGGGCGTGAGCGTGGTTTTCTCCGACGAGGAGACCGCGCCCGTCGACCGCCGGACCTACGGCGAGGAGCGGATAATATCGCTGCCCAATCTGCTGGCCTTCCGGTTCCCGCAGATTCTGGCCCCCGAGGAGGATGTCCTCGACCTGCCGCGCTCGACGCGGGGCTTCGCCATGTTCGGCGTCCACGGCGATGGCGCCGGAATGACCGAGGAAAGCGTGGCTCTGTGGTCGCGGGTGCTGTGGGCGGTTCCCGGCGCCCATCTGATGATCGGCGGGCGCGACGACTGGGAAGAGGAGATGATCTCCTGGGGACTGGAGGCCTTCGCCGAATACGGCGTCTCCAACCGCGTCCATTTCCAGGCGCCGCTGGAGGATAACGCCACCGCCGCCGCCAAGGCCTTTCCGCACATGGTCGACATCGTGCTGGACTCGACCCCGGTCAACGGACTGACCGAGCTGGCCTGGGACCTGTGGATGGGGCTGCCGGTGGTGTCCCTGCGCGGGGACCGCCGGGTCGGGCGTATGGGAGCTTCCATTCTGCGGGCGGCGAACCGGCCGGAGTGGATCGCCGACGATCCGGCCGGCTATGTGGCTATCGCCGCCGGGCTGGCCCGGGACCCGAACCTGGGACAGATCCGCTCCGAGCTGCGCCAGCAGGTCCTGGCTTCGCGCCTGGGCAATCCGGATGCCCTGGGCACCGAGATTTCCGTGCGGTTGAAGGGAATCCGGGCTCTCGATCTGCCGCGCGGCTAGATCATGGCCTCGGACCCGTTGGCGGCGGCCTTCCAGCGCATCGAGGCGGGCGACCTGGCCGGGGCCATGGACATCTATCGCGCGGCCCAGGGCGGCGGCGACCCTCGGGTCAAGATGTGCCTGGGCCAGATGCTGCTCCTTCACGGCGATTACCGCCGCGGCCTGCCCTTGGCCGAATACCGTCCCCAGCCCGAGTTCCACGGCCCCCGCTGGCGCGGGCAGCGCCTGGCGGGTGAAACCGTCCTGATGCGGGGCGAGCAGGGGTTCGGCGACAATATCCAGTTCGTGCGCTATGGGGCGTTGCTGGCGGCGCGCGGCGCCCGCGTGGTGGTGGGCTCGCCCGCCGGATTGGGAGCCTTGCTGTCGACGGTGCCGGGGGTGGCCCAGGCGGTGGAGCCGGGGCAGGCGATGGAGCCGCCCGACTTCCAGGTGCCGATGATGTCGCTGCCCCACGTGTTCGGCACCACCTTGCAGACCATACCCGCCGACATTCCCTATCTGCGGGCGGATTGCGGGCTGGCGGCCCAATGGCGGGAGCGCCTGGGCGCCTATGGCGGACTGAAGGTCGGAGTGGTGTGGGGCGGCAATCCCGAGGCCCCCTATGACGGGCGGCGCTCGCCGGGGCTGGCCCCTTATCTCGCCCTGCTGGACGTGCCGGGCGTGACGTTCTTCAGCCTGCAAAAGGGTCCCGCCGCCCTCCAGCTCGAGGGGCGGAGCATGCCCGGGAATTTCGTCGATCTCGGTCCGCAATTGAGCGATTTCAGCCAGACCGCCGCCGTCATGGAATCGCTGGATCTGGTGATCTCGTCGTGCACCTCGCCGGCCCATCTGGCAGGGGCGCTGGGGCGGCCTGTCTGGGTGGTGCTGTCCAGCTTTCCCGACTGGCGCTGGCTGCTCGATCGCGACGACAGCCCCTGGTATCCCACGGCCCGGCTGTTCCGGGCCGCTCACGCAGAGGGCTGGCAGGGCGTGCTGGGGCGCGTGCGCCAGGCGCTTTTGGAACGGGCGGGCTGATCAGCCCTTCTTGGTCGCCGCGGCGGCGTTCTTCTGGCCTTCCAGCAGGCCTTCGGCCAATTGCATGTTGATGTTGATCAGGGTGTTGAGCGAGGAATCGCCGATGGACGCGCCATTGGTGAAGGTGGTGTGGGCGACGAATTCGCTCAGCCGGATCAGGCTGGCCTTGAGATCGGGGGGCAGCGGGCTGCCCGGCGACCGGGCCAGGGCGCGGATGGCCACCCAGACCTCGAGATTGTGGTTGAGCGCCGCCACCAGTTCGGCGGCGCGGTTCTCGCCGCTGCGGGCCCGGTCCAGCGCGATGGCGGCCTCGGCCAGGCTCAGGGCCTCCTGCTCGGGGAGGGGAAGGCTCGAGAGGTCGCCGATTTCTTCGGTCATGGGAGTCTCCTGGGGCGGCGTTCGGTGCGCGGACATTGTTGATTCTGGCCGATAATTCTGCGGCATCTTCGGTTAGAAAACTGTTAACCCCGCCACACCGGCCGCCGGCCCGCCGACCCCCCGATTTATGGATTTCTTAACGGAACGATGCTAGGCTCGGCATGGGTGAAGAACTCGCCCGCCGCGTGGGAGGTTCCCTTGACCGATACCGTGCTCAGTGCCTATGCCGGCGATCTGACCCAGATGCTCAGCACGCTGTCTGGCATGTCGGCGCGCCCGGCGTTCAACCTTGCCTTCGCCAATATGCAGAACGCCATGGTGGTGCGCTACAACGACGAGGTCTCGGCGCTGCAGCGCAAGGCGCTGGACAGCTACGACACCAACCTGGACAAGGAACTGGCCCAGCTTCAGACGCGCCTGCCCAAGCTGGTCGAATACCAGTCCCAGGTGAACAACGCCCGCACCCAATTGCTGGACCGGCTCGACGACTTCGGCAACCTGACGTCGCTCAATGCCGAGCAGCAGATCAACTCGGCGGCCGGCGATCCGGTGGACGCCACGAGATACGATGCCGAGATCGATAAGTTCAACGCCAGCCTGGGCAACCTGCCGTTTACCGAGGGAACCGACGTGGACCTGATCGGTGACGAGGGAATGGGGCAGATCCGTATGAACGGTCTTGGCCTCCAGCATTTCTCTGTCGACGACGACGATGCCAAGACGGGGGCCACCTACAATCTCAGCAGTTCGCTCGATAAGCTCAATCTCGCGCTGAAGCGGATTTCCAACCGTCTCGACATCGTCGCCAGCGAAGTGGACTGGGTCGAAACCCGGATTACCGAGATTAAGGATCACCAGCAGCAATCCATGGCCGACATCAAGGCCGACGTCGCCAAGCAGGTCCAGCAGAAGAAGCTTCTGATCGCCCAGCAGCTTCAGGCCGTCTCCATCGGGTTCGAAGCGGCGCAAGCCAGCAGCGAGAAGATGGACAAGGCCTTCACCAACGATACCTACCAGCCGGGATCGGTGGTCAACCTGTTCTCGTAACAGGGGCCGCGGTATTTCCGAGAAGTGATGGGAGAGGTTATGAATCCTTACAGCAACGCAGCCCACGCCGCCAGTATCCCCCAGGAGGGCAATCCGCGTGAAACGGAAGCCTGGGCGCTGACCGAGGCGGCCCGTCGCATGGCTTCGGCCTCCCGCGGCGAGGCCGAGGGCATGCGCGAGGCGCTGCGGCTCAACTGGAAACTCTGGACCATCTTCCAGGCCGACCTGATCGGCAAGGTCGAGGCTGGCGAGTCGACGGAGACCGTCGTCAACATGCTGAGCCTGTGTCAGTTCGTCGATTTCCATACCGTCGCCGCCCTGACCGAGCCCACCGCCGCCAAGCTCGAGGTGCTGGTCAACATCAACCGCAACATCGCCAGCGGCTTGCGCGATTCCCTGGCGCGCGAGGCCCGTGAAGCCGCCGCCGCCGGTGCGACCGACCCCGCCGCCGCCGCGCCCGCGCCCACCGGCGCCTACGCTCCTCCGGCGCCCGGCGCCGCCCACACGCCCATCAGCGCCACCGCCTGATACGGGCGCAGGGTGCCTTCTTTCATCCCCGGACCTGGGCCCGCCGCCTTCGTCCGGGGATTTTGATTCCGCATCGCCCCGTCCAGTCCCGCCCCGCCCCGCCATGACCCGACCGTCCCGTCCCCTGATGCTGTTCGCCGCCGCCGATCCGGGGGGCGCCAACGCCATCCTTCCCGTTGCCGTGCTGCTGGCCGGGCAGGGCGACGAGGTGGCCATTCTCGATCACGGCTTTCTCGGGCGTAACGCGCCGGCCGGTCTGCGTCGCCTGTCTCCACCCACCGGGGAAGACCTGGGGGCCTGGATGGAGGCGTCCGGGGTGGGCGGTCTGTGCTTCGGAACCTCGCTGGCCGACCATCTGCCCCTTGCCCTGGCCCGTGCCGCGAGGGAGCGGGGGATGCCGGTGCTGTGCGTGCTGGACAACTGGATGAATTACCGCGCCCGTCTGGGCATGGATGGCGGCGCGGCGCTGATTCCCGATATTTACGCCGTCATGGACGACAAGGCGCATAACGAGGCCCTGGCCGAGGGCGTGCCGGCCGGCTGCCTGCGGGTGACCGGCCATCCTGGCCTTGCCGGACTGGCCGCGGATGCCGCCGCCGCCGCCGATAGCGGCTGGCGGCGGCAACTGCGCGGCCGTCTGGGCCTTGGCCTCGAGGGCAAGGGACTGGTCGCCTTCATCGGCGAGCCGGTTTCCAAGGATCAGGGCACCGGGCCCGAATCCGCCAGCTGGCGCGGCTATACCGAACGCGACGTCCTGCGGTTGCTGTGCCGGGAATTGCAGCCTTGGGCCGGTCGCCTGGAGGTGGCCATCGTTCCCCACCCGCGCGACGACGTGGTGGAGTTGACGGATTTGTGGCAAACCAGCCGGGGCGCCCTGGGGGGCGGTCTGGTCGAAGGCGTCTCGGGACGCCAGGTGATGCTGGCCGCCGACCGGGTGGCGGGCATGGCCTCGATCCTTCTCTACGAGGCGTGGCTGGTGGGCAAGCCGGCCATCAGCCTGCAGCCCGGACTGGTCCGTTCCGACCTGGGGGGCGCCGTCCGCCGGCCCGGCATCGCCGTGGTGAGCGAAGGCGGACAGGCCGGGGCGGCCATCGCCGCGTGGCTGGCGGAGGAACCGCGAGACATGCGGCCGGATTGCCTGCTGCACGGCGCGGCGCCGGCGCGGCTGGCGGAAGTGATGCGAAACCTGATGGGGACATGATGGCGAAGTCTGATCGGATCGAAGAAGCGCTGGCCAAGGCCCGGCAGGGCGACCTGTCCAAGGCCCGCACCGTCTCCCGCGAGTTGGGCAAGGTGCCGCCCGGCCATCCCGGCCTGATGGAACTGGCCGTTGCCGCCCATGGCATGGGCGACCTGCTCCTGGCGCTGAAATTCCTCGACCGCGCGGCGGTGTCGGGCTCCATCGACGCTCTGTACGGGCGGGGCGTGCTGCTGGGGGCGCTCGACCGGCTGGACGAGGCGCGGGCCGCGTTGCGCAAATGCCTGGAGCGGGCCCCGGACCATGAGGCCGCGCTCACCAATCTGGGGGGGCTGGAACAGATGGCCGGCGACCCGGAGGCGGCGGAGCGCTGCTATCGCGAGGTTCTGAGGCTTTCCCCCGATGCCGCCCTGGCGCTGCACAATCTGGCCGGGCTGTGCCTGGCCCAGGGGCGGCAGGAGGAGGCCGAGGAATTCGCCCGCCGTGCCCATGGCTTGCGGCCCGGCCCGGACACCGCCCTGCGCCTCGCCGCTATCCTGGGCGAGACCGGCCGTCATGCCGAGGCGGCCGACATGCTGCGGCCGGTGATCGATTCCTATCCCGGCGACGGCCGGCTGTGGCGGGCGGCGGGCCATGCCGCCAACACGCTGGGGCGCAAGTCGGAGGCCCTGGCGGCATTCCGGAACGCCCAGGGACTCGATCCCGAGGATTACGAGGCCAGCCGCATGGTGGCGATCCTCAGCGAGGGGTGATGAGGGGTGATGTCTATCCGGGGCAACGCCCCGGATCTTCCCTTGCCGTTCAGGCACGCGGCCGGACGCAGGCAAAAGCCGGCGGCTGCGGAACGGAACGAAATCAAAGGGGGGAATGGGGCGAGTGATCGGAATCGAACCGACGACATCCAGTACCACAAACTGGCGCTCTAACCAACTGAGCTACACCCGCCACCGGGGGAGGCCGCATGTTTAGCCAAATCCGGGGGCGCCCGTCAAGGGCCTATCCTCGCAAAAAACCGTTCCAGCCGCATTACCGCCTCGTCGATGGCGCCTTCCGTCTTGGCGAAGCAGAAGCGGGCGAAGTGGTTGACGTCGCCGCCCTGGTAGAAGGCGCTGACCGGAATGGCCGTCACGCCGGCCTGTTCGGTGATGTGGCGGCAAAATTCCCCATCGTCGCCGGCAAAGCCCAGGGGGCGGAAATCGGCGGTGATGAAATAGCTGCCCCCGGTGGCCATCACCTGGAAGCCGACCCGCTCCAGACCGGCGGTGAGGCGGTCGCGGCGCTCGGCCAGCATGGCGGCCAGCCCGTCATAGTACGAATCCTCCTTGCCCAGGCCCCAGGCCACGGCGGCCTGCAGGTTGGGCGGCGTGGTGAAGGTCAGGTATTGGTGGGCCTTGGCCACCGGGCCCAGGACGTGCGGTTCGGCGATGACCCAGCCCACCTTCCAGCCCGTCAGCGAGAAGATCTTGCCCGCCGAGCCGATCTTCAGGCAGCGGCTCCGCATGCCCGGCAGGGTCATCAGCGGCACGTGCCGGCGGCCGTCATAGACCAGATGCTCGTAGACCTCGTCGCAGACGCAATAGGCGTCGAAGCGCTCTAAGAGGCCGGCGACGAACTCCAACTCGTCCTGCCCCCACACCTTGCCGGCCGGATTCATCGGCGTGTTGAGCAGCATCAGCTTGGTCCTGGGCGAGAAGGCGGCGGCCAGCGCCTCTCTCGGCAGATCCCAATGGGGCGGCTCGACGCGGACCAGCTTAGGCGTGCCGCCCGCCCGGCGGATGATGGGCAGATAGGAATCGTAAAGCGGCTCGATGAGGACCACCTCGTCGCCCGGCTCGATCAGGCCGAACAGGCAGGCGGCCAGGGCCTCGGTGGCGCCGGACGTCACCATCACCTCGGCCATGGGGTCCAGCTCCAGGCCGTAGAACCGCCGGTCATGGGCGGCGACGGCGGTTCGCAGGTCGGGGGTTCCCATCATGGAGGGATACTGGTTGGGCCCCGCCGTTACCGCCTCGGCCGCCTTGGCGATTACGTCGGCGGGTTCGAGGCCTTCGGGGAAGCCCTGGCCCAGGTTGACGGCGCCATGGGCCTGGGCCAGGCGCGACATGGTCTCGAAGATGGTGGTGCCGAACGACGACAGAATGGAGTTGGCGGGCTTCAACGGGGCTGCTCCGGCAAGGAATCTGGACGCTTAAGCCTAGCCTGGAAGGCGGGTCCGGGTGAAGGGGAAGCGAATTGCCCGAGAAATAGGCGCAAATGCCTGAAAATAGGGCATCTTTGTCTGGAGATTCCTGGAATTCGGGCGCTTTTCCGGGTGGCCGAAGTGGCACGATGCGTGCTAAATGAGTCGCGCGTTTTGACGCGGGTTCGCAACGCCAATCCGAAAGACGGCGGGTTCATGAAGAAGATCGAAGCCATCATCAAGCCCTTCAAGCTCGACGAGGTGAAGGAAGCCCTTCACGAGGTCGGCCTCCAGGGCCTTACCGTGACCGAGGCCAAGGGTTTCGGCCGGCAGAAGGGGCATACCGAGCTCTATCGCGGCGCCGAGTACGTGGTGGATTTCCTGCCTAAGGTCAAGATCGAGCTGGTCATCGAGGACAACCTGGTGGAGCGCGCCGTCGAGGCCATCCAGCAGGCCGCCCATACGGGCCGCATCGGTGACGGCAAGATCTTCATCTCCACGGTGGAAGAGGCCATCCGCATCCGCACCGGCGAGCGCGGCAGCGACGCCATCTGAGTTTTCATCCCTCCCGCGGCTCTTGGTAGGGCGGCGGGGCGGGAACGCGTGTTCAACTCTCAACTCTCAGGAATGTGACCATGTCCGACGACATCAAGAAGGTCCTCGAACTGATCAAGGAAAACGACGTGAAGTACGTCGATTTCCGCTTCACCGACCCGCGCGGCAAGTGGCAGCACACCGCCCAGCATGTGTGCACCGTTGACGCCGACATGCTGAACGAAGGCATCATGTTCGACGGCTCGTCGATCGCCGGCTGGAAGAGCATCAACGAGTCCGACATGATCCTGAAGCCCGACGCCTCGTCGGCCGTCATGGATCCCTTCGCCGCCCAGTCGCAGCTGATCATCAACTGCGACATCGTCGAGCCCGCCACCGGCCAGCTCTATGACCGCGACCCGCGCTCCATCGCCAAGCGCGCCGAGGCTTATGTGAAGTCCTCGGGCGTGGGCGACGCCACCTATTTCGGCCCCGAGGCCGAGTTCTTCGTGTTCGACGACGTCAAGTACGAACTCGGCATGAACAAGGGCTACTACGAGCTGCGCTCGGAAGACGGCGTCGAGGCCCAGGGCCGCGACTTCGCCGAGGGCAACCTGGGCCACCGCCCGGGCGTCAAGGGCGGCTACTTCCCGGTTCCGCCGGTGGACGGCCACGTCGACATGCGCGCCGAGATGCTGACCGTGATGGGTGAGATGGGCCTGCCCATCGAGAAGCACCACCACGAAGTGGCCTCGTCGCAGCACGAGCTGGGCATCAAGTTCGGCGGCCTGGTCGAGGCTGCGGACTGGATCCAGATCTACAAGTACGTGGTCCACAACGTCGCCGCCTCCTACGGCAAGACCGCGACCTTCATGCCGAAGCCGATCTATGGCGACAACGGCTCGGGCATGCACGTCCACCAGTCCATCTGGAAGGCCGGCAAGCCCCTGTTCGCCGGTTCGGGCTATGCCGACCTGTCGGATACCGCTCTGTAC
This sequence comes from Magnetospirillum sp. XM-1, assembly GCF_001511835.1. Classification (NCBI taxonomy): domain Bacteria; kingdom Pseudomonadati; phylum Pseudomonadota; class Alphaproteobacteria; order Rhodospirillales; family Rhodospirillaceae; genus Magnetospirillum; species Magnetospirillum sp. XM-1. The sequence continues at coordinate 4,747,966 of NZ_LN997848.1, read as the reverse complement.
TACATCGGCGGCATCATCAAGCACGCCAAGGCCATCAACGCCTTCACCAACCCGCTGACCAACAGCTACAAGCGCCTGATCCCCGGCTTCGAAGCCCCGGTTCTGCTGGCCTACTCGGCCCGCAACCGTTCGGCCTCCTGCCGCATCCCCTACTCGGCCTCGCCGAAGGGCAAGCGCGTGGAAGTTCGTTTCCCCGACCCCGGCGCGAACCCCTACCTGGCCTTCTCGGCCATGCTGATGGCCGGCCTGGACGGTATCGCCAACAAGATCCACCCCGGCGATCCCATGGACAAGAACCTGTACGACCTGCCGCCCGAGGAGCTGTCCCAGGTTCCGACCGTGTGCGGCTCGCTGCGTGAGGCCCTCGAGGCCCTGCGTGCCAACAACGACTTCCTGTGCAAGGGCGACGTGTTCTCGAAGGAATTCATCGAGAGCTACATCGAGCTCAAGTACGAGGAAGTGTATCGTTTCGAGCACACCCCGCACCCGGTCGAATTCCAGATGTACTACTCGGTCTAAGTCCCGAGTTTTCATCCGGTTCGATGAAGAAGCCCCCGCCAGGAAACTGGCGGGGGTTTTTCGTTCGGGGAAGCGCGGTGTTCGTCGGTGCGCGGCTCAGCTCAGCCCTTGGCCTGGTAGTACAGGCTTTGGACGTGGGTTCCGGCCGCGAAGAACGCCCAGCGTTCGGCCAGCAGGCCCACATACTGGCAGAGGAAGGCCAGCACCGGCTGGCCCGCCAGCAGCAGCGCCGCCGGCACCACGAAGGCGGCGGCCAGGAAGAATACGGACACGCCCTTCACCGTCTCGGCCCCGCCGGGGGCGGCGAACTCGATGGTGTTGAACGAGCTGCCCATGAAGCCCTGGGTCACCTGACGGATCTGGGAGTGATGGATGCCGATGGCGCTTTTCATGGTGGAAAGCGGCTCGGCCGTGGCGTTCAGCCACAGCTGGAAGGCCCGCGCCGCCAGGGCCAGCAGGGTCAGCCACAGGGCGGACGCCCCCATGAAGCCGGCCAGCGCATTGCCGCCGAGCTGGGCGTAGGCGGCGGCCAGGGTGAAGCCCGAGGCCAGGCCCATCAGCAGGTAGTTGACCACAGTCCAGCCTGAGGCCCACTGGCGGATGAAGCGCACGCAGGCATAGATCATGCCGGTGCAGACGAACAGGGCCAGCGAGGCCAGGGTGGCGAGCAGCCCCAGCACCAGGGGCAGGTCCAGGGCCGCGCCATTGCCCAGCCGGGCCAGCACCGGCGCCCAGCCGAAGGCGTTGACCACGGCGTAGAGGAAAGCCAGCCCCGCGACAACGGGGATGAGGATCACTTCCCGGGACAGCCACGAGGTGCGCCAGCGCGTCGCCGCCCGCCAGCCCCGCTGGGGATTGGCCAGATGGAACACCGAGGCCACCAGTCCCAGGCACAGCAGCGCCAGCGCCACGGCGCCGCCCAGGGCGTAGAAACCGCCGCTTTCGCCCCCGGCATAGATCTGTCCGATGGTCAGCGCGATCAGCAGGCCTTGGGCCGCGCCGATCAGGGTGGTGAGGAAGATCACTGAGAATGCGGGCTTCATGATGTGCTCCTCCCCCTTACCAGCTGGAAACGCCGTCGATGGTGGGCGTGGTGAAGGCGGGACGGGGCTTCTCGCCCTCGGCCTTCAGCGGGTTGTCGACGCGCACCAGTTCATCCGGATGAAGGGTGGTGGTGGTCTTGCGCCGGGGCAGGTAGTGGTTGGCAGGCCGGGTGCCCCATTCCGGCATCAGCTGGAAGCCGCCATTGTCGCGGATGGCCTGGGCCGCCTCGGAATTGGGGTCGTTGACGTCGCCGAAGATGCGGGCACCCGCCGGGCAGGCCAGAACGCAGGCGGGCTTTCTGCGCGCCTCCTCGATGGTCTGGTCGTAGATGCGGTCGACGCACAGCGTGCACTTCTTCATGACGCCCTGGACGGGGTCGAACTCACGCGCGCCGTAGGGGCACGACCACGAGCAGTACTTGCAGCCGATGCACTTGTCGTAATCCACCAGGACGATGCCGTCCTCTTCGCGCTTATAGGACGCCCCGGTGGGGCAGACCGGCACGCAGGGCGGCTCCTCGCAATGGAGGCAGGATTTGGGGAAGTGGATGGTCTCGGTATTGGGGAAGGTGCCGCATTCATAGGTCTGGACGCGGTTGAAGAACACCCCCGTCGGATCGGCGCCGTAGGGGTTCTGGTCGGTCAGCGGACCAGCCCAGCCCGAGGTGTTCCATTCCTTGCACGACGTCACGCAGGCATGGCAGCCGACGCAGACGTTGAGGTCGATGACCAGGGCGAGTTGCTTCTTGCTCATGTCACTTCCTCCCGGCCAGGAAGGCGCGGACCTTCGACTTGAAGTCGATGGTCTGGCCGGGCAGCGGTCGCATGGGCTTGAACTGGGGCCAGCTTTCCCCTTCCTCGCCCGGCTTGCACTTGGTGACGCGGACCTTGAGGTCGTACCACGCCGCCTGACCGGTGACCGGATCGGAATTGGAGACGTGGCTGTCGCCCACCATGCGGGGCAGCTCCTCGGAAATCAGGTGATTGAGCAGGAAGCCCTTTTTCGACTCGTCGGCGTCGGGGTCAAGTCCCCAGGCGCCCGAGGCCTTGCCGATGGCGTTCCAGGTCCACACCGTGCCCGGTTCCACCGCCTCGGTGAAGCGGGCCTGGCACTTGATCTTGCCCCACGGGCTTTCCACCCACACCCAGTCGGCATCGCCGAAATTGCCCAGCGCGCCCACCTTGGGGTGCATGAACAAGACGTTGCTGGTGTGGATCTGGCGCAGCCAGGCGTTCTGGGAATCCCAGGAATGGTACATGGCCATGGGCCGCTGGGTCAGCGCCGACAGCGGGAAGGAATGCCCGTCCGAGCACCGCCATTCCAGGGGCGTGTAGTAGAAGGGCAGGGGATCGAAGAAGGTCTTCACCCGGTCGCGCAGGCGGTCGGGGGGCTGCTTGCCCTTCCACTTGCCCTCGGCGGCGAGGCGGAACTTCTGCAGCACCTCGGAATAGAGGTGCGGCATGATCGGGTCGGTAAAGCGCACCAGACGGTGGCGGTAGGCCCAGTCCAGGTAGCCCTTGTTCCAGTTGCGCATGTATTGGAAGCTGGGCGGCAGTTCGTAATGGAAGTGGTTGTTGTTGCGCGCGTACTGGTCCCACTGGTTGGGATTGGGTTCGCCCACCAGGAACTTCTCGCCCGCTCTTCCGCGCCAGCCCGACAGAAAGCCGATGCCGGACCCCGGTTCGGTCTCGAAATTGACGATGAAGTCGGGATAGTCGCGGAACTTGCGGCTTCCGTCCTTGTTGGTGAAGGCCGGCAGCTTGAGGCGCGTCGCCAACTCGATGATCACTTCCTGGAACGGCTTGCTGTCCCCCATGGGCGGCAGAATCGGCACGCGCACCGAATCGACGGGGCCGTCGAATTCCGAGATGGGCCGGTCCAGGATGCTCATCACGTCGTGGCGTTCGAGATAGGTGGTGTCGGGCAGCACCAGATCGGCGAAGGCCACCGTCTCGGACTGGAAGGCGTCGCACACCACCAGGAAGGGGATCTTGTAGTTCCCCTGTTCGTCCTTGTCGGTGAGCATCTCCCTCACCCCGGACGTGTTCATGGTGGAGTTCCAGGCCATGTTGGCCATGAACAGCAGCAGCGTGTCGATGGGGTAGGGATCGCCCTTCCAGGCATTGGTGATGGCGTTGTGCATCATGCCGTGGACGGACAGCGGGTATTCCCAGGAAAAGCCCTTGTCCAGGCGGATGGGCTCGCCGTTCGCATCCACCGACAGGTCGTCGGGGTCGGCGGGCCAGCCCAAGGGCGTGCCCACCAGCGCCTCGCCGGCCTTGACCGCCTGCGGGCCCTTGGGCGGCTTGGGGCAGGGCGGGATGGGACGCGGGAAGGGGGCGCGGTGCCGGAACCCGCCCGGCCGGTCGATGGTGCCCAACAGCGTCATCAGGATGGCCAGGGCGCGGGTGGTGTGAAAGCCGTTGGAATGGGCCGCAAGGCCGCGCATGGCGTGGAAGGCCACCGGGTTGCCGGTGATCTTGTCGTGCTCGGTGCCCCAGCAATCGGTCCAGGCGATGGGCAGCTCGATGGTCTGGTCGCGCGCCGTGACGCCCATCTCGTGGGCCAGGCGGCGGATGGTGGCGGCGGGAATGCCGGTGATGCCCTCGGCCCATTCCGGGGTGTAGTCCTTCACCCGCTCCTTGAGAAGCTGCAGCGAGGGCTTGACCGGGGTGCCGTCGTCGAGGGCGTAGGAGCCGAACAGGCGGCCCTCGGTCCCCTTGGTGCGGGCGATGACCGGCTTGTTGGACTCGCGGTCCCACCACATCTTGTCGGGCGTCTCGAAGGTGTCGGGCCGCACCGGCACGCTGCCCTCGCGCACAAACAGGCCGAAGGAATCGCTGTCGGCGTTCTGGTTCACCAGTTCGGCGGCGTTGGTGTAGCGGATCAGGAAGTCGCGGTCGAAAAGGCCCAGCTCCATGATCTCACGCACCAGGGCCAGCAGCAGGGCGCCGTCGGTGCCGGGGCGGATGGGCACCCACTCGTCGGCGATGGCGGCATAGCCGGTGCGTACCGGATTGATGGCGATGAAGCGCCCGCCGCCGCGCTTGAAGGCGGCGAGGTCGCGCTTCATGGGATTGGAGTGGTGGTCCTCGGCGGTGCCGATCATCACGAACAGCTTGGCCCGCTCGAGATCGGGGCCGCCGAATTCCCAGAAGCTGCCGCCGATGGTGTAGATCATGCCGGCCGCCATGTTGACCGAGCAGAAGCCGCCATGGGCGGCGTAATTGGGAGTGCCGAACTTGGCGGCGAACAGGCCGGTCAGGGCCTGCATCTGGTCGCGCCCCGTGAACAGCGCGAACTTCTTCGGGTCGGTGGCCCGCAGATGGCCCAGGCGCTCGGCCAGCGTCGAGAAGGCCTCTTCCCAGCTGATGGGCTCGAAGGCGCCTTCGCCCCGCTCGGCGCCGTCCTTGCGCTTCAATGGCTTGGTCAGGCGGGCGGGCGAGTACTGCTTCATGATGCCCGAGGCACCCTTGGCGCACATGATGCCCTTGTTCAAGGGATGGTCGGGGTTGCCCTCGATGTAACGGACCTCGCCGTCGCGCAGGTGCACGCGGATGCCGCAGCGGCAGGCGCACATGTAGCACGTGGTGGTCTTCACTTCCGATCGTCCGAGATCGGAATCCGGAATGGATGCGGGATCCCTCATGCCGGCTTGCTCCCCCCTGGCATTATTTTAGCCCTCGTTTCGGGGCTGCTTTTAGAGCACTCTACTTTAGAGCGCTCTAATAAGGCAATCGCGAAAGACCCCAATTCCGCAAGGTCATTGCACCCTACCGAAGGGTGAAATTTCATGCTTGAATATGTGCGGGAAAAGCCGGTTTCGAGAGTGGGATGGATCGCCAGGACGCCGTGGCCGATACGCTGGAGCGCTTTATCGCCGCCAAGGACAGGCTGGCCGACCAGCATCCGCTGCGCTACCTGTTCTGGGAATCGACGCTGCGCTGCAATCTCGCCTGCCGCCATTGTGGCAGCGACTGCCTGCGCGACAATTCCACCCGCCACCGGGAATTGCCGCCCGAAACCGTCAAGCGGGAACTGGCCGCCATCGCCCGGGCCTTCGACCCTCACGCCATCACCTTCGCCATCATCGGCGGCGAGCCCCTGATCCGCAGCGACATCGAGGAGGTGGGGGCGTTTGCCGCCCATCTCGGCTTCGCCTGGGGGATCACCACCAACGGCATGCTGCTGGACGCCGCTCGGCTGGCCTCGCTCAAGGCGGCGGGGCTTTCCACTATTTCGGTCAGCCTGGACGGGCTGGAAGCGGACCATGATTCGCTGCGCCAGTTCAGGGGTGCCTTCCGCAAGGTGTCGGGCGCGCTGGAACGGCTGGTGGCCGATCCCTTCTACACCGCCTTCGACGTCATCTGCTGTGTCAGTTCGCTGAACATCGACCGGCTGGAGCTCTTCGTCGACCACCTCGCCGCGCTCGGCGTGCCGCAGGTGCGTTTCACCCCGGTGTTCTCGCGCGGGCGGGCGGGGCGGGGATCGGGGCTGATGCTGTCGGGGCCGCAATACCGGCAATTGCTGGCCTTTGTCGCCGGGGCCCGCCAGCGGCGGAGCGACATCGCGGTCACGCTGAGCGAGGAAGGCTATTGGGGCCCCAACTGGGAATGCCGGGTGCGCGAAGGCATGCATTATTGCGGTTCGGGCACGGTGATCGCCTCGATCCTGCATGACGGCGGCGTCACCGGCTGTCCCGCCGTGTCGCGCCGCTTTTCCGAGGGCAGTATCCGCGAGACCCCGTTCCTGGATCTGTGGCAAGGCGGGTTCGGACGTTTCCGCCGGGGCCGCCGCCACATGGCGCCCGCCGCCTGCGGGTCCTGCGACCACTGGGACCTGTGCGAGGGCGGCGGCTTTCATCTGTTCGACCCCGAGGATTCCCGGGCCCTCCATTGCGGCCTGGAGAAGATCGGCGAAATGGGAGGGTGTGATGACCGACAGCCGACGTGACTTCCTGCTGCGCTTTGCCGCCACCGCCCTGGCCGCCGCCGGGGCGGGATGCGATTCTCCGGTCGAGGCGCTGGACGAGCCCCTGGCCCGGCGCGAGCAGCCGCTGGCCGTCTACGGCCCGCCGGCCCGCCGGGACCGCCGGACTTCGCTGCTCGAGATCGAGGTCAATTTCACGGATGGTGGCCTGGACCTCGACGCCCAGGCCAGGACGATCCTGGACGGGGTGGCGGAGACGTTGAAGCGCGACCCGGAGCAGCCGGTCATCCTGGAGGGCCACGCCGACCAGCGGGGCAGCCGGGAATACAACCTGGCAGTGGGCGACCGCCGCGCCCAGGTGGTCCGCCAGTACCTGATCGAGCGGGGGATTCACCAAAACCGCATCACCGCCATTTCCTTCGGCCAGGAGCGGCCCAAGGATGCCGGCCGCACCAAGGCGGCCATGGCCGCCAACCGGCGGGTGGTGATCCGGCTCGAGCCCTATTGAGCGGAGGAACGATAGCTCCACCAGCCGTCCCGGAGATCCGGCGGCGCCGATCCGGTCAGGGCCGTCCACAGGGTGGCCAGGGTGGTGCCCGGGGGAAAGAGGCAGCGTCCGGCCTGGCGGTTGCCGAGTTGAACGGCCGCGCCGGTCAGGCAATGGCGCTGGGCGGCGGGGGCGTCGGCCGGGCCGCAGGCGGTGACGCCGCCGGAAATCCAGGCCTGTTCCCCGCTGTCCCGGTCGGCCAGGGTCAGGCGCAAGGCGGGCATGCCGGCGCAGGAAAAGCAGATTCCCCATTCCCGCAATTCCAGCCGCCGAGTCCCCGTGGCGGCGGCAAGGTCGAGGGCGTTGACGCTGGAGGGATCGGCGGTCAGCAACGCCTCTTCTCCCGACCGGCAGGCGAGCTCGCTTCCGGCCGCCGCCGCCGAGGACAGGCCCCCGGCCAGGATCGCGGCGAAAAGGGCGAGACGCCGCACGGCTAGACCGCGTAGCCCAGGCGCAAGGCTCCCCAGTGGCGCCCCCGGATCATGATGGGCGACGACACGTCGATCATCAGCACGCTCTTGTCGCCCATCTGGCGGCGATAGGTCTGGACCAGCGACGGCTTGGCGGTGTTGCGGGCGGCGGCCAGGCCGGTGGGGTCGGTGAACATGCGGCGGTTGCGGCAATTGGCGTCGTTCCACACCGGGTCCTTGCCCTGGGGCTGGGAGAACTTGGCGTTGTGGGTGGGAAGATAGCCGTTGCGGTCCACGCCGACGCAGAACACCGCCTTGGGGAACTGGGTCAGGGCCTTTTCCTGGATATCGGGGAACAGGCGGTCGGCCAGCTCGGTGAAGCGGGTGGTCACCTGCTGCGGCGCGGTGCCGGAGATGGGCTGATAGGTCTCGTCGAACAGCTGGTAGTACTCGATCTCGCCCTTGCGCACCGCCTCTTCCAGGCGCTGGGCCATCATGGCGGCGCCGTCGCGCACGTAATCGGCGTAGACCAAATCGTCGGAATGGGAGTACTGCTCCTCGTCCTTGATGGCGGCCAGGAAGGAATCCACCTCGTGGTGGAGCGAATCGGCCTTGGCCGCCAGTTGCCGGGCGGATTCGAGCACGTCGGTGGCGATCTGGCCGCTGGACGAGGTGGCGGCGCTCACCGACTGGATGGAATCGGTGACGGTCAGCGCGCCGACGGCGGCCTGTTGGACGTTGCGGGCGATTTCCTGGGTGGCGGCGTCCTGCTGGTCCACCGCCTGGGCGATCTCGGCGGCGATGGCGTCGATCTCGGTGATGGTGCCGCTGATATGGGCGATGGCTTCCACCGCCGAATTGGTGCGGGCCTGGACCACGGCGATCTGGCTGGCGATCTCGTCGGTGGCCTTGGCGGTCTGGCTGGCCAGGGTCTTGACCTCGCCCGCCACGACGGCGAAGCCCTTGCCCGCCTCGCCGGCGCGGGCCGCCTCGATGGTGGCGTTCAAGGCCAGGAGGTTGGTCTGGGCGGCGATGTCGTTGATCAGGGTCACCACCTCGCCGATGCGGCCGGCAGCCTCGGCCAGGCCGCGCACGATGTCGTTGGCCTCCTCGGATTCCTGGGCGGCGGTGCGCGCCATGGAGCTGGAATGGCTGACCCGGCGGCCGATCTCCTTGATGGAGGCCGACAGCTCCTCGGCCCCGGCCGCCACCGAATTGACGTTGTCCGAGGCCTGGGCGGCGGCGCTGGACACCGCTTCGGACTGATGCTTCACCGTCTCGGAGGTGTTGGCCATCTCGCCGGCGGTCTTTTGCATGTGGCCGCTGGCGGCGACCACCGCCTCCAGGGTGCCGGTGACGCTGGCCTCGAAGCGGGCGGCGTGCTGTTCCAGCGAGATGCGCCGCTGCTCCTTGGCCTCCTGGTCGGCCCGCTGGGCCTGCTCCAGTTCTTGGGCGCGGCGCTTGTTGGCCTTGAACACCTCGACGGCGGCGGCCATCTCGGCGATCTCGTCGCCGCGGTCGAGGAAGGGGACGGGCACGTCCAGGTCGTCGCCGGCCAGCCGGCCCATCACGTGGGTGATCTCGGCCACCGGGCCGGCGATCATGCGGCCCATGGCGAAGGTGGCCAGCGCCCCGACCAGCAGGAAGATGCCCAGCACCAGGGCGTAATCCATCTCGGTGGCGGCGGCCAGCGCCAGGGTGTCGCGATAGTCCTCGGCGGCGCGGGCGGCGGTCTTGTCGCTTAGGCCCTGCAACTCGGCGCGCAGGCCGTCATACTCGATCTCGGTGGCGCCCATCATGGACAGCGCGGTGATGTGGTCGCTGTCGTACATGCCCAGCACGTCGCCGGCCGCCAGGACGTAGTCCTTGACCCGCTTGGCCATGGTCGGATCCGCCGACATGGCCTTGAGCAGGGCGTTGGCCTTTTCGTTGAAGTCCTTGACGTCGGCGTTCAGCTGCTTGTCCAGCTGGACGATCTTGTCCTTGTCCTCCTTGGCCGCCTTCCATCCCAGGATGCGGTAGAGGTTGGATTCGATGGTGGCCGCCATGCCGTCCAGCTCGGCGGCGGCGCGGCTGTTGGCGAACGAGGTGTTGACCATGCTGTCCATGGCCGCGTTCTGCCGCGCCATGGCGAAGTGGAAGACCACTCCCAGAACCAGCATGGATGTGATCAGGATGGCCGGGGCGACGAACACCTTGATGAGAATCCGGGTGTTGGCGATCATCGCAAGCATACGTGTCCCTCCCAGGGCAATGACTGTGTTGCCCCTTCTCTTATGGAAGGCCACGTTCTGACGCGTTCGGGCAACCAGGATGATTTACGGCGAGCCTACATCTTTCACCCGATCATCGCCATAGCGCCGAACGGCGATCGGGCGCGGATGCCCCGTGCCCGGTGAGCCGGGCGGTCGTACAAGGGTTTCATGATGAAAGGATTGGTGGGCCCGGCAGGACTCGAACCTGCAACCAGACCGTTATGAGCGGCCGGCTCTAACCATTGAGCTACAGGCCCCACCGGGGGCGACCATAGCCGAGGCGTGGATGAATGCAAGAGGGGAGACGATGGAGCGTCGTCTCCCCTCTGCAGTTCTTACGCGTATCGCCTAGTCGATTTCGCCCGGGAAATTTTTCCAGCTCACCTCGGCCGGGCTGAAATTGCGCAGCGACAGGGCGGACAGGAAGGTCTGGTATTCGTCCAGGGAGTCGTAGGGGCCATGGACGCCGCGCATCTGCTTCCATTCCGATGACGGGCCGTAATCCATGACGTAGATCTTGCCGTCCACATGGAAGCCGGCGACCCAATGGTGGGTGCTGCCGCTGCCGTTGCGGATGAAGACGTAGCCGGCCTTGTAGTCGGGATTGATGCGATTGAGCGATGTGATGGCGAAACCGGCGGCGTCGGTGCAATAGCCGCTCCTGATCTCGAAGGTCTTGGCCGGCTCTCGGGTCCGAAGCGCAGCGGCGCCGCCCTGGCCGCGCTGTTTGAGCATCTGGCTGAGGCGGGAGTGGTCGAAGGTGTAGTAGGTGTTCAGCCAGTCCGCCACCTCGCGGTAGGACTTCCAGGACTGGACGGCGGAATCATAGGCGCTGGCCTGCGCCCAGGCATTCGAACCGGCAAACGCGGTCAGGACCATGGCCAGGACAAGGAGGAGTCTGTTCATGCCGAATTCCCCAAATTGGCGGCGGTCCCGGTGACGGCACCGCGTTGAACGTCGATGGGATTTACGGTAGCGAGAATCCGGATTGAGAGGAAGGTTATTTGGAATGACTAAAAGTAACGGGGAGGCGCCAGAGCGTCTCCCCGTTCGTCGTCGCGATAAAATCGGTGGTCTAGGTATCCAGGAACGAGCGCAGCTTGCGCGAGCGCGACGGGTGCTTGAGCTTCCTGAGCGCCTTGGCCTCGATCTGACGGATGCGTTCGCGCGTCACGCTGAACTGCTGGCCGACTTCCTCCAGGGTGTGGTCGGTGTTCATGCCGATGCCGAAACGCATGCGCAGCACGCGCTCCTCGCGCGGCGTGAGCGAGGCCAGGACGCGGGTGGTGGTCTCGCGCAGGTTGGCCTGGATGGCGGCGTCCAGCGGCAGGACGGCGTTCTTGTCCTCGATGAAGTCGCCGAGATGGCTGTCTTCCTCGTCGCCGATGGGGGTCTCGAGGCTGATGGGCTCCTTGGCGATCTTCAGGACCTTGCGGACCTTCTCCAGCGGCATGGACAGCTTTTCCGCCAGCTCTTCCGGGGTCGGCTCGCGGCCGATCTCGTGCAGCATCTGGCGGCTCGTGCGGACCAGCTTGTTGATGGTCTCGATCATGTGGACCGGGATGCGGATGGTGCGGGCCTGGTCGGCGATGGAGCGCGTGATGGCCTGCCGGATCCACCAGGTGGCATAGGTGGAGAACTTGTAGCCGCGCCGGTACTCGAACTTGTCCACCGCCTTCATCAGGCCGATGTTGCCCTCCTGGATCAGGTCCAGGAACTGCAGGCCGCGGTTGGTGTACTTCTTGGCGATGGAGATCACCAGGCGCAGGTTGGCCTCGATCATCTCCTTCTTGGCCTTGCTGGCCTCGCGCTCGCCCCTCTGCACCGTCTGGACGATGCGGCGGTATTCGCTGATGGGCAGGCCGGCCTCGGTGGAGATGTCGGCAATGGTGGCGCGGATGTCGGCGGCTTCCTTGCCGTGACGGGTGGCGAAGTCCTTCCACTGCTTGGAGCGCTGGGTGACCTGCTCGATCCAGTTGGGGTCCAGCTCCGAGCCGTAATAGGCGTCGAGGAAGTCCTGGCGCTTGACGCGGCAGCTTTCGGCCAGGCGCAGCAGGCGGCCTTCCTGCATCATCAGGCGGCGGTTCAGGCCGTTCAACTGCTCGACCAGCTGCTCGATGCGGGCATTGTTGAGGTGGATGCCGTCCATCAGGCGGACCAGTTCCGCCTTCAGCTTGTCGTACTTCTTCTCCATGGCGGCGGTGACCGCCTCGCCCTTGTTGAGGGCGGCCAGGCGCTGGTCCTGGACCTTCTCCAGCTTGTGGTGGGTGGCGGCGATGACCTCGAAGGTCTCGAGCACGATGGGCAGCAACTCGGTTTCCATGGCGGCCAGCGAGATGGAGTTCTCCTCGCCTTCCTCGGCCTCGCCCTCGGCCTCGCCTTCGCCCTCACCCTCGGTTTCGCCCTCGGCGCCCTCTTCCTTCTCCTCGCTGCCGGCCTCGCCCTTGGCCTCGGCCGGAGCTTCGGCCTTGCCTTCGGCGGGCTCCTCGACGGGGGCGGCCTCGGCGGCGGCCTCCATCTCCACCTCGGCCAGTTCGTCGGCCTCGGGGTCGGCGCCGTAGGTGGCGTCCAGGTCGATGATGTCGCGCAGAAGCATCTTGCCCTCGACCAGGGCGTCATGCCACTCGACCACGGCGCGCAGCGTCAGCGGGCTTTCGCAGATGCCGCCGATCATCATCTCGCGGCCGGCCTCGATGCGCTTGGCGATGGCGATCTCGCCCTCGCGGCTCAACAGCTCGACCGAGCCCATCTCGCGCAGGTACATGCGGACCGGGTCGTCGGTGCGGCCCAGGTCTTCCTCGTCGACGTTGCCGGCGCCGGAATAGCCCTCGGTCTCGGTGGTCTCTTCCTCGGCGGCCTCGGCGGCGTTGTCCTCGCCTTCCTCGCTTTCCACCACGTTGATGCCCAGCTCGGACAGCATGGCCATGGTGTCTTCGATCTGCTCGGACGACACCTCGTCGGGGGGCATGGCGGCGTTCAGCTCGTCATAGGTGACGTAGCCGCGCTCCTTGCCCTTGGCCACCATCTTCTTGACGGCGACGCCCAGGGTGTCGAGCAGCGGGCCATCCATCGCCTCGTCCTGGTTCTCGGAAACTTCGGCCGTATTCGTCGATTTGGTCGCCATGAAAAATGCTGCTCCTCAAGGGTCCGACCCCGAGCCGGGCCGGCTTCTCCGGTCCCGCCCCACATTCCATTAAAATCGTCAACCGTTCCCGGACGCTTCGTCGTCCAGGACGCTGGCCGTCTGCTGCTGCTTCTTCACCGCCTCGAAGCGGCTCCACGACGCTGCCGTGGGGCCTTGGGCGAGTTCGGCGTTGGCTTCGCTCACGTCGGCCAGCAGGTCCTTCCTGGTATAAAGATTGTAGACGTGTTCCCAGTGATGCCGGGCTTCCTCGGCGGAAAGGTCGCTGCGCAGGGCGCGAATCCGCCTTTCGCTGGCGTCGAGCAGGAAGTCCAGAATCTCGGAATATCCGTCCGTCCTCAAATGGGTGACGAGACCGTCCGCGTCAAGGTCGCGGGCAGCCCCGAGGTGCTTTAGAATCCCGCGTCGAAGATTGTCAAGGGTCTTGTCCGCGAAAGTGGTCTCGCCCAGCCTTTCGCCGATGGAATCCATCAGGCGGGGATGGTCGAGAACCAGGGCCAGCATCATCCATTCCTGGGCGCTGGAATTGGGCCGGGGCGGACGCGGGCGGCCCACGCCGGGCAGCAATCCGTCGGGGCCTTTCAGCGGCGCCAGGGGATCGGGGCGGAAGCGGCCGAAGCCCTTGCCCCCCATCCGGCCGCCGGCGGAATTGTTCCATTGGCGCGGCGGCGGGCGGAACGAGTCCTTCACCTTCTGGCGGAAGGTGGCCAGGTACTGATAGCGCACCGTTTCGTCGGCGATGGAAAAGGCCTTGTCCGACAATTCCTTTTCCAGCAGGGCGCGGCGTTCGGGCGTGTCCAGCGGCCGGTCCTCGGTGGCGATGCGCCAGGCCACCTCGACCATGGGTTGGGCGGCGTCCAGCACGGCGGACATGGCGGCCGGGCCCCTGGCCTTGATCAGGGAATCCGGGTCCTCGGGCGAGGGCAGGGTGGCGAAGCGCAAGCTGTGGCCGGGCTTGAGGATGGGAAAGGCCCGCTCCAAGGCGCGCGCCATGGCCCGCTGCCCGGCCTTGTCGCCGTCCAGGCACAGGATGGGCTCTGGCGCCAGGCGCCACAGCTCCTCGACCTGGGCTTCGGTCACCGCCGTGCCCAGCGGGGCTACTGCATAGGCGAAACCCGCCTGATGCAGCGCGATGACGTCCATGTAGCCCTCGACCACCACCACCCGGTTCAACTCGCGGGCCTGTTCGCGGGCATGGGCCAGGCCGTAGAGGGTCTGGCCCTTGTGGAACAGCGGCGTGTCGGGGGAGTTGAGGTATTTGGGCTGGCCGTCGCCCAAGGTTCGGGCGCCGAAGCCGATCACCCGGCCGCGCCTGTCGGTGATGGGAAACATCACCCGGCCACGGAAATAGTCGAATGAGGCGCCGCCATTGTCGGGCTTCTTCAACAGCCCCGCCTCGATCAGCAGGCTTTCCGGGCATTCCTTGCTCATCAGCGCGCTTTTCAGCGCCTCGCGGGAATCGGGGGCGAAGCCTAGGCGGAAGCGGGCGATGGTGTCGTCGGACAGACCCCGGTTCTTGAGATAGGCGAAGCCTTCGCGCCCCGATGGCCCGCGCAGGTGCTTCTCGAAGAACGACGCGGCGGATTCCAGGGCGTCATGCAGCGAGGCGCGCCGCGCCTCCTTGACCCGTTCCTCCGGCGTGGCCTTGGGCACTTCGATTCCGGCTTCGGCGGCCAGCTTCTCCACCGCCTCGGTGAAGGACAGGTGCCCGGCCCGCATCTCGAAGCCGATGGCGTCGCCGTGGGCGCCGCAGCCGAAGCAGTGGAAGAAGCCCTTGTCCTCGTTGACGGTGAACGACGGGGTCTTCTCGTTGTGGAAGGGGCACAGGCCCTGGTGCTCGCGCCCCTTGCGCACCAGCTTGACCCGCCGGGCCACCACCGAGGTGACCGGGACGCGGGCGCGCAGCTCGTCGAGAAATTGGGGAGGGAAAGCCATGCCGGGGTCTTTCCGTTCACGTCACGCGTTGGATATGGTGACGCCGCGGGGGCTGCGTCAGCCCCCCAGTTCCTTCTTCACCACCGCGCCGGCCTTGGCGAAGTCCATGGTGCCGGAATGCTTGGCCTTCAGTTCGGCCATGACCTTGCCCATGTCCTTGATCCCGCCGGCGCCGCAGGCCGCGATGGCGGCCTTGACCGCCTCGGTGATCGCCGCCTCGTCCATCTGACGCGGCAGGAACTTCTCGATGATGGTGATTTCCTCGGCTTCCTGCTTCGCCAGCTCGGGACGGCCGCCCTGCTCGTACATGGAGATGCTCTCGCGGCGCTGCTTGATCATGGACTGCAGCATCTGCTGGATCTCGCCGTCGGGGATGCCGTCGGTCACGCCCTTGGGCCGCGCCGCGATGTCGCGGTCCTTCAGCGCCGCCAGGATCAGGCGGACCGTGGAGACCGTACGGGCATCCTTGCCCAGCATCGCGGCCTTGAGCGCGTCATTCAACTGCTGGCGCAGCATGGCAACCCCTCGTTTGGGAAAGCGCACAGGCTACTCCAAATCCCCACGGAAAGGAAGCTTATCCATGGGGCGTCATGACCTTGAAAAAGAAGGGTTTTTTTTGGCCTGTCGCAAGGCTTGACTCTGCCCGCGCCCGTCATTATAAGGCGCGGAATTTACCTGATGCCGACTGGGCCTCGACGAGGACCCCGCAGCCCCGAAGGTCTTGCCCGTATGCGAGATGCTCCGGCGGCCTTCTGCGGCCCAAAATCGGCGAGGGGAGCCTTGGGCTCTCTATGATAATGTACCTGCGGCCGGAGCCCTTCCGGCCCGCGAACGCGACAAAGGACCGACATGCCGAACCAACACGGGACCGCACCGAAGCCCAGCAGCCAGGTGCCGACCTTTGATGCGCCCAGCTTCGACATGCCGAGACCCCCGGGCGCGACCGGGGCCCTGGTCCTGGCCGACGGCACCGTGCTGTGGGGCAAGGGGATCGGCGCCGCCGGCTCCAACGTGGGCGAGGTGGTGTTCACCACCGGCATGACCGGTTATCAGGAGACGCTCACCGATCCGTCCTTCGCCGGCCAGGTCATCACCTTCACCTTCCCCCATGTGGGCAATGTGGGCACCAATGCCGAGGACCTGGAGACCACCACTCCGGCGGCCCGCGGCCTGATCCTGCGCGCCGACATCACCGATCCCGCCAACTGGCGCTCGGCCAAGCACCTGGATTCCTGGCTGAAGGCCAGCAACATCACCGGCATCTGCGGCATCGACACCCGCGCGCTGACCCGGCGCATCCGCGAGAAGGGCGCGCCCAACGGCGTCATCGTCAACGCCCCCGACGGCAATTTCGATCTGCCCGCCCTGTGGGCCAAGGCCAATGACTGGCCGGGCCTGGAAGGCATGGACCTGGCTAAGGACGTCACCTGCGCCCAGACCTATTCCTGGGACGAGACCGAGTGGTCCTTGCGCGGCGGCTACGGCAAGCAGGACAAGCCCCGCTTCCACGTGGTGGCCATCGATTTCGGCGCCAAGCGCAACATCCTGCGCTGCCTCGCCAATACCGGCTGCAAGGTCACCGTGCTGTCCGCCGAGGCCACCGCCGAGCAGGTTCTGGCCTTGAACCCCGACGGCGTGTTCCTGTCCAACGGCCCCGGCGACCCGGCGGCGACGGGCAAGTACGCCGTGCCCATGATCCAGGGCGTGATCAAGGCGGGCAAGCCGCTGTTCGGCATCTGCCTCGGCCATCAGATGCTGGGTCTGGCGCTGGGCGCCAAGACCTTCAAGATGGACACCGGGCATCGCGGCGCCAACCATCCGGTCAAGGACCTGGAGACCGGCAAGGTGGAGATCACCAGCCAGAACCACGGCTTCGTGGTGGACGAGAAGTCCCTGCCCGCCGGCGTCAAGGTCACCCACCGCTCGCTGTTCGACGGTTCGGTGGAAGGGCTCAAAGTGGAGGGCAAGCCGGTGTTCTCGGTGCAGTACCACCCCGAGGCCAGCCCCGGTCCCCAGGACGCCCATTACCTGTTCGAGCGCTTCGTGGGCTTGATGGAGAAGCGGGGCTAACAGCCCCGTTTTTCTCAAGGTCCCGCATCAAAGATTATTTCAGAAAAGAAACCCCGCCATGCCCAAACGTACAGATATCAAATCGATCCTCATCATCGGTGCCGGTCCGATCGTCATCGGACAGGCCTGCGAGTTCGACTATTCCGGCGTGCAGGCGTGCAAGGCGCTGAAGGACGAGGGCTACCGGGTCATCCTGGTCAACTCCAACCCGGCGACCATCATGACCGATCCCGGTCTGGCCGACGCCACCTATATCGAGCCCATCACGCCCGAGATCGTCGCCAAGATCATCGAGAAGGAGCGGCCCGACGCCCTGCTGCCCACCATGGGCGGCCAGACGGCGCTGAACACCGCCATGAAGCTGGCGGATATGGGCATCCTCGAGAAGTTCGGCGTCGAGATGATCGCCGCCAAGCGCGACGTGATCGCCAAGGCCGAAGACCGGCTGCTGTTCCGCGACGCCATGGACAAGATCGGCCTGGAAAGCCCGAAGTCGCGCATGGTCAAGACCCTGCAGGAGGCGCGCGACGCGCTGGACTTCGTCGGCCTGCCCGCCATCATCCGTCCCAGCTTCACCCTGGCCGGCACCGGCGGCGGCATCGCCTACAACGTGGCGGAGTACGAGCACATCGTCTCGGGCGGCCTGGCGGCTTCGCCGGTGCACGAGGTCCTGGTCGAGGAATCGGTCCTCGGCTGGAAGGAATACGAGATGGAGGTTGTCCGCGACAAGAAGGACAACTGCATCATCATCTGCTCCATCGAGAACGTCGATCCCATGGGCGTGCATACGGGCGACTCCATCACCGTCGCTCCGGCCCTGACGCTCACCGACAAGGAATACCAGATCATGCGCAACGCCAGCCTGGCGGTGCTGCGCGAGATCGGGGTGGATACCGGCGGCTCCAACGTGCAGTTCGCGGTCAACCCCAAGGACGGCCGCATGACCGTCATCGAGATGAACCCGCGCGTGTCGCGCTCCTCGGCGCTGGCGTCCAAGGCTACCGGCTTCCCCATCGCCAAGGTGGCGGCCAAGCTGGCGGTGGGCTACACGCTCGACGAACTGACCAACGACATCACCGGCTGCACGCCCGCGTCGTTCGAGCCGACCATCGATTACGTGGTCACCAAGATTCCGCGCTTCACCTTCGAGAAGTTCCCCGGCGCCGATCCCAACCTCACCACCTCCATGAAGTCGGTGGGCGAGGCCATGGCCATCGGCCGCACCTTCCAGGAGAGCTTGCAGAAGGGCCTCAGGTCCATGGAAACCGGCCTGACCGGCCTGGACGAGGTGGAGATCCCCGGTGCGGGCGCCTGCGACATGAAGGACGCGGTGAAGTCCGCCCTGGCCCAGCCGCGTCATGACCGCCTGCTGGTCATCGGCCAGGCCTTCCGCTTAGGCCTGACCATCGACGAGGTCCACGCCGCCTGCTTCTACGACAAGTGGTTCCTGGCCCAGTTGAAGGGCATCGTCGACGCCGAGGCCGAGGTGAAGGCCAAGGGTCTGCCCATCGACGCGCCCGGCCTGCTGCGCCTGAAGAAGATGGGCTTCTCGGACCAGCGCCTCTCCAAGCTGTCGGGCAAGACCCCGACCGAGACCGCGTTCCGCCGCGAGGTGCTGAACGTCAAGCCGGTGTTCAAGCGCATCGACACCTGCGCCGCCGAGTTCCCGTCTTCGACCGCCTACATGTACTCGTGCTACGAGGGCGACGGGGTCAACGCGCCCGATTGCGAGGCGGCGCCGTCCGACCGCCACAAGGTGATCATCCTGGGCGGCGGTCCCAACCGCATCGGCCAGGGCATCGAGTTCGACTATTGCTGCGTCCATGCCGCCTACGCCCTCGACGAGGCCGGCAAGGAGACCATCATGGTCAACTGCAACCCGGAAACCGTGTCCACCGATTACGACACCTCGGACCGCCTCTATTTCGAGCCGCTGACCGCCGAGACGGTGATCGACCTGGTCCGCAAGGAGCAGTCCAACGGCAAGGTTCTGGGCTGCATCGTCCAGTTCGGCGGCCAGACGCCCCTGAAGCTGGCCCATGCGCTGGAGCAGGCCGGCATCCCAATTCTCGGCACCAGCCCGGATTCCATCGATCTGGCCGAGGACCGCGAGCGCTTCCAGAAGCTGCTCCACGACCTGGGCCTGAAGCAGCCGGCCAACGGCACGGCGCGCTCGCTGGACGAGGCCATCAAGGTGGCCGAGAAGATCGGCTATCCCGTGGTGATCCGTCCCAGCTTCGTGCTGGGCGGCCGCGCCATGCAGATCGTCTACGACCACGAGGCTCTCGAGCGCTACATGCACGAGGCGGTCAAGGTCTCGGGCGACGATCCGGTGCTGATCGACTACTACCTCAAGGACGCCATCGAGGTGGACGTGGACGCCCTGTGCGACGGCAGCCAGGTCTACGTCGCCGGCATCATGCAGCACATCGAGGAAGCGGGCATCCATTCGGGCGATTCCGCCTGCTCGCTGCCGCCCTATTCCCTGGACAAGGCCACCATCGCCGAACTGGAGCGCCAGACGGCGGCCCTGGCCAAGGCCTTGAACGTGGTTGGCCTGATGAACTGCCAGTACGCCATCAAGGACGGCACCATCTACATCCTGGAGGTCAATCCGCGCGCTTCCCGCACGGTGCCCTTCGTCGCCAAGGCCACTGGCGTGCCCATCGCCAAGATCGCGGCCCGCGTCATGGCCGGCGAGACCCTGGCCTCGTTCGGCCTGACCACCCGTCCCGAGCTGAAGCACGTGGCGGTGAAGGAAGCGGTGTTCCCCTTCGCCCGCTTCCCCGGCGTCGACATCCTGCTGGGCCCGGAAATGAAGTCCACCGGCGAGGTGATGGGCATCGATTCCGACTTCGCCCGGGCCTTCGCCAAGAGCCAGCTGGGCGCCGGCACCAACCTGCCGACCGAGGGCGGGGCCTTCATCTCGGTGCGCGACGGCGACAAGCCGGCCATGGTCGAGATCGCCCGGCGCCTGCTGGAGATGGGCTTCAAGGTGATGGCCACCGACGGCACCGCCTTCTACCTGAAGGATCGGGGCGTCACCGGCGTCACCATCGTCAACAAGGTGCTGGAAGGCCGCCCCCACTGCGTCGACGCCATGATGAACGGCCAGGTGCAGCTGGTGGTCAACACCACCGAGGGCAGCCAGGCGGTGAAGGACAGCTTCTCCATCCGCCGCACCGCTCTGACCAACAACATTCCCCACTACACCACGGTGGCCGGGGCGCGCGCCGCCGTCGAGGCCATCGAGGCCATGCGTTGCGGCACGCTTGATGTAGCGCCGCTGCAATCGTACTTTAAGGGGTCGTTCTAGGGGCGTAGGGGCGTTTGATGGAAAAAATCCCGATGACTCCGGCTGGCCTGGCCCAGCTGGAGGAAGAGCTGAGGACCCTGAAATCGGTGGAGCGTCCGGCGGTGATCCGGGCCATCGCCGAGGCGCGCGAGCACGGTGACCTGTCGGAAAACGCTGAATACCACGCGGCGCGCGAGCGCCAGAGCTTCATCGAGGGCCGGGTCTCCGAGCTGGAGGACATCATCTCCCGCGCCCAGGTGATCGACATCGCCAGCATGAGCGGCGATCAGGTGCGCTTCGGCGCCACGGTCACCCTGGCCGACGAGGATTCCGACGACGAGGTGGTCTACACCATCGTCGGCGCGCACGAGGCCGACATCAAGTCCGGCCGCATGAGTGTGCATTCGCCGCTGGCCCGCGCCCTGATCGGCAAGCATCTGGGCGACACCGTCGAGGTCACCGCGCCGGGCGGCTCGAAGTCGTACGAGATCGTCGACGTCCGCTTCGGCTGACGGCGAGAGATGTCCCCCATTCCCTCTTCCGCAAGCGGGAGAGGGGGCGCGGTCACGTCGAGACCAAAGAGGTTCCATCATGACTAAGCCCCAATCGGCCATCTGCGCGGAAGGTGGGGATTTCGGCCTGTTCATCACCCTGGTGCTGGCCGATGGCGACACCTGCGCCGTGCGCCGCGTGCTGGCCGCCCTGCCCGACATGACCGAGGCCGTGGCCGAGCAGGCGGGCGAGCCCGCTTTGGTCAGTTCCGTGGGCATCGGCGCCGCCTGCTGGCCCCGGCTTACGGGCCGGGACGCGCCCGACGGGCTGGTGCCCTTCGCGCCTTTGGCCGAGGGCGGCCGCAAGGCGCCGGCCACGCCCGCCGACCTGTTCCTGCACATCCATTCGCCGCGCCACGACGCCAACCTGATGCTGGCCCGCCGGGTGATGGGGGCGCTGGGCGCCCATGTGCGGCTGGCCGAGGAGGTGATGGGCTTTCGCCACATGGGCAAGCGCGACCTGACCGGCTTCGTCGACGGCACCGAGAATCCGGAAGGCGACGAGCGGGCCGAGGTGGCGCTGGTGGCCGACGGTCCCTTCGCCGGCGGCAGCTTCGTCTCGTTGCAGCGCTACGTTCACGACCTCGTCCGCTGGGAGGCGCTGTCCACCCCCGACCAGGAGGCCGCCATCGGCCGCACCAAGGAAGGCGACGAGGAACTGGACGACGCGGTGAAGCCGCCCTTCGCCCACATCGCCCGCGTGGTGATCGAGGAGGACGGCGAGGAGTTGGAAGTGCTGCGCCATTCCATGCCCTACGGTACCACGTCGGAGAACGGCCTGTACTTCGTCGCCTACTGCGCCGATCCTGCGCCGTTCCGCAAGATGCTGGAGCGCATGGTGCTGTCGGCCGGCGACGGTTTGCACGACCGTCTGCTGGACTTCACCCGGGCGGTGACCGGCGCTTCCTTCTTCGCGCCGTCTGCCGACTTCCTGGAATCCCTCGCCTGAGGAGTATCGGAGCATGATGTCCCGTCTGGGCGCCCTTCTGGCGGCCCTGGTCCTGTGGGCCGCCCCCGCCGCCGCCACCGAGTTCCAGCCGGTTTCCGGCCTGTTCGCCGGCGGTGGCCAATTGTGGTGGTGGAACTTGGCAGTCAAGGCCTATGTCCCCGACGCGGCGCGGGGCAAGCCGGGGCCGGTGGTCCTGCTGCTGCACGGCTGCAAGCAGGAGGGAATCCCCTTCGCCACCGACAGCGGCTGGCGCGATCTGGCCGAGAAGAAGGGGTTCGCCCTGCTGGTGGCCGAGTTCGCCGATTCCGTCTCCGGCGCGCCGGGCAACAACTGCCTGTGGTGGTTCGACGAGAACGAGCGTCTGCCCACCGAAAAGAATATCACCGGCCGTTTGCGCCAGGAGATCCTGGCGGCCCGCGAGGCCTTCGGCATCAAGGGCGGCGACAATTTCGTGGTCGGCCTGTCGGCGGGCGGCGCCATGGCCCAGGTTCTGCTGGCCGCACTGCCCGACGAATTCGCCGCCGGAGCCTCCATGGGCGGCGTGCCGGTGGGCTGCGCGCGCATCGGCAACGTCACCGGCGGTTCCTATTTCGCCACGCCCGAGGTGCGGCGCGCCTTCGGCTGCATGGAAGGCCCGGCCGAGGTTAGACCCGAGCACTGGGCCGGCGAGATCGCCCGTCTGCATGGCGCGCGGCACAAATGGCCTCGCCTCGCCATCTGGCACGGCGACGCCGACAAGACGGTGGCCTGCGTCAACGCGGTGGAGAGCGCCGCGCAATGGGCCGGGCTGCATGGCGCGGAATTGCCGCCCTTCACCACCTGCGAGCAGGCCCCCATCAACCCCCTGGTGGCTGGCCCCACCTGGACGGCGCCCGGCGGGGCGGGCGGACCGGCGGTGGAATTGTGGCTGCTGCGGGGCTTCGGCCATGCGGCGCCGGTGGCGCCCGCGTCGGGCTGCGGCCGCGAGGGCGTCTATGTGAGCGACGCGGGCAAGTGCGCCGCCGCCGAGATCGCCGGCTTCTTCGGCCTGTGATCCACATGACGCAAGTCAAGCCGCCGGGCGGGCGTCTGGGCTAGTCTGCCCGCCGTGATTGCCTGGGGAGAGGTCATGAAGCGCACGGTTCCGCTGGTCCTGCTGCTGTTGTCGTCCACGTCGGCCCTGGCGGCCGACGGGGCAATGGAGGCCCGCAACTGGGTCGCCCGCCGCCTGGCGGCCGAAAGCCACGTGCAGGTGGAGGTGTCGGGGGTCGACGCCAAGGACGCGGCCTGCCGCGTCTCCGGCACGGTGCGCAAGAGCTTCTCCGGCAAGGCCCGGGTGGGCGAGGCGCTGTCCTTCCGTCTGCCTTGCGGGCCCGAAGCCTTCTGGCCGGCCGACAAGCTGAAATCGGCCAAGGTGGCGGAAGCCTTCGTCAAGCCCGGCTTGGACGGCCTCGAGGCCGCCGATGATGGCCAGGGCCTGCGCCTTCTGGCCGCCGTGACCGACGCCCCCCAATCGGTGGACGATCCCGCCTTGGTGCGCGAGATGACCGATTCCATCGCCCGCTACCGCATCGACGCCGAGGTCAAGCGGCGCGATCCGGCCGCCGCCCTGGCCCTGGCGCGGGTGGCCGATCCGGTGCTGCGGGCGCGTTTTCTCGCCCATGCCGCCGGTCTGATGGCCGCGCGGCGCCTGCCCGAGGCCGAGGCGGCCGCCGACGAGGCCGTTGCCGCGGTCAAGGCGCTGCCCGATGCCGAAGCCCGTCTGGACTCCGGACTGGTGGCGCTGGAATCGCTGGCCATGGGGCAGGCAAGGAAGGGGGCGCTGGCCCTGGCCGCCCTGCTGGAACCCCAGGTGGACGCGCTGACCGTGCCCTCGAAGCGCGACGCCGCCACCCTGGTGCTGTACGGCGCCCGCGTGCGCTCGGACGATCCGGCCGCCGGCTTCGTCTCGCTGTCCAAGGTGACCGACCCGGCGACGCGCCGCGACCGTCTCGCCAACATGCCCTTCGCGCAAAAGGATTTCAGCCCGGTCAACCCGGACTCGCTGGGCTGGATGGACCGGCTGCTGGCCGGGGCCCAGGCCCTGCCCGACGGCGAATTCCGCACCGAGGCGATGACCCAGCTGTGCCGCACCGTCCAGCGCGCGGCCATGGAAATGACCAAGATGCCCGACCTGCTGGCCAAGGCCGCCGCCATGGCCGAATTAGCGGCCAAGCGGCGTCATGCGCCATCGGCGCA
Organism: Magnetospirillum sp. XM-1; assembly: GCF_001511835.1. Taxonomy (NCBI): domain Bacteria; kingdom Pseudomonadati; phylum Pseudomonadota; class Alphaproteobacteria; order Rhodospirillales; family Rhodospirillaceae; genus Magnetospirillum; species Magnetospirillum sp. XM-1. The sequence continues at coordinate 4,724,103 of NZ_LN997848.1, read as the reverse complement.
GTTGCTGGCCCTGATCCGCGAGGCCGAGGGGGGCGCGGCGGCCCGCGCCGAGGCGGCCCGCTGGCACGCGGTGTCGGCAACAGGCTTCGACGGCACCATGACATCCAGGTCCGAGGCGCTGAAGACGCTGGGCACCTTCTCGGCGGCCGAACGCGCCGCCGCCGCCCGCCTGCTTCAGCCCACGGCCGGTGGCGATGTCTCGCCGTCCCGCCTGGTGGAACTGGCGGCGAAATAGCCGAAGGGTCTCTATTCCGCCGGCAGCATGACGTGAAGGCGGCTTTCGCCGTCGCCGGTGGTTTCCGCCCACAGGCGGCCGCCATGCATCTGGGCGATCTTGCGGCACAGCGCCAGACTCAGCGTCGGACCGCGCCCCCCGTCGCCTGAACTGCCGGCGCCCAGCAGCGGGAACGAGGTTTCGCCTTCGCCGAAATCGGCATCGGTATTGTCGGCGCTGACGACCAGATGCCACATGTCCGCCTCCCGCGTCGCGCTGACCGCGATGGTCTGGCGCCGCTCGGGACGGCGCCGCTCCAGGATGGCGGAAACCATGTGGTGGAACAGGCCGGCCAGATGCTGGCGGTCGCCCATGATCTCGGGCAGGGGGCCCGACGTGATGGCGGCGCCGGTGGACTCCAGGCGGGGGGCGAGCAATTCGACGGTCTCGGCCAGAAGGCGCGGCAGCGAGACCGGCTGATGGGGCCGACACTGCTCCACCCCCAGATAGCGCTGCAAGGCGTCCAGCTGCGCCTTCATGCGTTCGGTTCCCGAGCGGATGAAGCCCAGGTATTCCTCCAGCCCCCCGGTCTCGCCCGCGCCGGCCTTGCGGACCAGCAATTGGGCGTAGGACAGGATGGTGCGCAGCGGTTCCTGCAGGTGGTGGGCGGAGATTTCCGCCATGTGGCGCAATTCCTCGTTGGCCAGTTCCAGGTCGGAGGTGCGCCGGGCGAGCAGGCGCTCGAAGCGCTCGCGCTCCACCAATTGCCGGTGCAGCGCCCAGGTGATGGCGGCGGTGGCCAGGATCAGCGGCAGCGCGATGACTGCCAGGGTGGTGGCGTAGGACCTCCACTCCGCCATGGTATCGTCGTAGAGGGTCGAGACGGAGACCACGGCCGGATAGTCCGCCAGACGCCGGTAGCTGGCTTGGCGCAGCTTGCCGTCGGTGGCGACCACCTTGGTGTAGCTGCCCGTCGCCGCCTTGGAGAGATGGTCCCGGAACAGCGGTCCTTGCGAGAAATCCTTGCCGACCAGGCCTTCGTCCACCGGGCCGCGGGCCAGCAGGGTGCCGTCGGTTCCGAACAGGGCGATGGTGCCGTTGGGCTTCTGGCGGATGGATTCGAACAGGGCGTTGATGTCGTCCAGCTGGATCATCACCGCCAGGACCGCCATGAGTCGGCCGTCGGAATCCCGGTGCGCCATGCTCACCGGCAGCACCAGCCGCCCGTTGACGCGGCTGACGATCGGTTTGCCGGGGAACAGGCCGGTCCCGCCTTGCCGGTGGGCCAGGACGTAGTCCCGGTCGCCGACGCTGACCCCCTGGGGCGGTAGTTCGGGATGGCTGTGGAGATAGGCGCCGTCGGGGGTGATGACCCGGGCCGCCGCCACCATGGGCGCCTGCTTCAGCAGGGCGGCCATGAACGTCCGGAAGGCCGGGTCGTGGGCCGGGAGGGGTTTGGCGCTTTGTTCGCGCTCCAGCCGTTCGCCCATCATGGACAGCACCAGGGCCGACTGGCGGAACACGCCGGCGGCGTGCTCGGCCAAGGTGTCGGCCAGCCGTTCGTTGCTGGCCTCGCGCTCGCGCAGCAGGTCCTGCTGCCTTTGCCAGGCCATGGCGCTGAAGGTCGCGACGATGAACAGCACGACGAGCAGGCCCATCGCCACGACAGCGGCGCTGGCACGCAAGCTGATAGGTCTGCCCATGTCGTTTGGCATAGTCATCTCTGCCGTTTGGCCGGGTGCATCATAGCAGTGGCTTGATGGGGATCAATAATCGATGGTTTGCCCATGACGAATCGTGATAATTCGGCCGTTTCTCCCCCTGTTGCCTTGCCTCCGCACTCTGCGGCATGCCATCGTTTCCGCCAGGGACAACCTCGGGGAAACCACATTGGTCGACGATTTCGCCAAGGCCGTCGAGCTCCATCAGGCGGGCAGGCTGCTTGATGCGGTCGACATCTACCAGCGGATTTTGTCGGCCGACCCGTATCACGAGGGCGCCAACCATCTGCTGGGCGTGGCCTGTTCCCAGATGGGGCAGTTCGATCTGGCCATCCACCTGATCGGCGAGGCCATCCGCTCCAACAACCGGGTCCCCGATTACCACGTCAACCTGGGCAACGCCCTGTTCAGCGCTCGCCGCCTGCCCGAGGCGGAGGCGGCCTACCGCCGTGCCCTGGCGCTCAATCCCGACATCCCCGAAGCGCTGTTCGGCCTGGGCAACACGCTTGCCCAGACCGGCCGCCTGGACGAGGCGCTGACCTCGCAGGAACGGGCGCTCGCCTTACGGCCGGGCTTCGTCGAGGCCCTGGCCAACATGGCCGGCGTGCTGAACCGTCTGGGCCGTCCCGTCGAGGCGGTGGACAAGCTGCGCCGCGCCGTGGCCGAGCGTCCGGGCGAGGCCAATCTTCACGCCGACCTGGGCCGCGCCCTGCTGGCCTCGGACCGGGGGCTCGAGGCCGACGTCTCCGTTTGCCGCGCCCTGCGGCTGGCCCCCGATTCCGTTCCGGTGCTGGTCGCCGCCTCGGACGTCATCCGGGCGCGGGGCCGGATCGAGGAGGCGCTGGAGCATGCCGCGCGCGCCGCCGAGCTTGCCCCCAACTATCCCCCCGCCGTGCTGATCCTGGCCCGCCAGCTGCGGGCCATGGGACGCGACGAACTGGCCGCCGAGACCTATCTGCGGCTGGCCGGGATCGAGGGGTCCGGGGTGGCCCATCTGTTCGAGGCCGCCAACGCCATGAACGAGATGAGCCGGCTGCCCGAGGCGGTGGCGCTTTACCAGACCCTGCTGGCCCGCGAGCATGATCATTCCGAGGTGTGGAACAATCTCGGCAACGCCCTGCGCGAACAGGGCGAGCTGGAACGGGCCGCCGAATGCTATGAGACGGCGGAAAAGCTCAGCCCCGACGACCCCATCGTCATGGCCAACCGGGCCGCCCTGCTGGGCAGCCTGGGCCGGGTCGAGGAGGCCGAAATCCTGAGCCGCCGGGTGGTGGACCTGTCGCCCGGTGCTGCCATACCGCTTAGCAATCTGGGCCAGGCCCTTTACGCCCAGGGCCGCCTGGCCGAGGCCCAGGAGCAGTTCGACGCCGCCGGCGCCGCCGATCCGGCCAATGACGACATCCGCTTTCATCGCGGCATCGTGCGCCTGAAGCAAGGCGACTTCGCCGAGGGCTGGGCGCTCTACGAGGCGCGCTGGGGCAACCGCAAGCGCCGGGAACCCCTCCGGCACGCCGCCATTCCCCAATGGAAAGGCGAGGAGGTCGAGGGACGCACCCTGCTGCTGTGGTCGGAACAGGGCTTCGGCGACACCTTGCAATTCGTCCGCTACGCGCCGCTGGCGGCGGCCAGGGGCGCCAGGGTCGTCCTGGAGGTGCAGCCCGCTTTGGTGTCGCTGCTGGCCCCCATGCCCGGAATCGCCAAGGTGGTGGCGGTGGGCGAGGACACCGGGCCGGTGGATATGCAGGCCCCGCTGATGAGCTTGCCGCTGGCCTTCGGCACCACTCTCGAGACCATCCCCGCCGTCCTTCCCTATCTGTCGCCGCCCCCCGACCGCCTGGAGCCCTGGACGCGGCGGCTGAACGCCGGCGTGGCTCCCGGCCCGCGCATCGGTCTGGTCTGGGCGGGCGATTCGCGGGAACACGACATCGAATGCACGCTGATCGACAAGCGCCGCTCGCTGGCGCTGAAACAGCTGGAGCCGGTCCTGGCCGTGGACGGCGCCCGCTTCGTCAGCCTGCAGGTGGGCAAGCAGGGGCTGCAGGCGAGGGACGAGGGCCGCGTCGCCGACCTTACCGCGGGCATTACCGATTTCGCCGACACGGCCGCCCTGATCAATGGGCTCGATCTGGTGATCAGCGTCGATACCTCCACCGCCCATCTGGCCGCCGCCATGGGCAAGCAGGTCTGGCTGCTGTCGCGCTTCGACGGCTGCTGGCGCTGGCTGACCGACCGCGACGACAGTCCGTGGTATCCCGGCATGCGCCTCTACCGCCAGCCCAAGGCCGGCGACTGGGAGACGCCGCTGGCCCGGCTGGCGGCGGACCTGGCGGCCTGGCTGAGGGGGAAGTAGCGGGCAGGACGCCCGCGCTTCGTAAAGCTTGGAGCGCGGGCGTCCCGCCCGCCCGTCCTCAGGACCATGCGGCGATGACCGTTTCCGCCGGCTTTTCGGCCAGCGGCCGGCGGCGGCGGGGGCGTTCGCCTTCCATCAGCACGGGCAGCAGCACCTCGACCAGACCCTGCTCGCTCACATGGGTGAAGCCGCGCTCCACGTGGTGGGGATGGGTGGCGACCTCGTGGGGCTCCAGCACCGGCTCGAAGGTGCAGTCGGCGGGCTCCAGCAGCGCGGCCCATTCGGCCAGGGTCTTGGAGGCGAACAGTTCCGTCATCTCCCCGATCATGGCGGTCTGGGGCAGGGGCTCGTTCTGGCGGGCCACCCAGTCGGGCTTGCCCACGGCGGCGCAGAAGGACTGCCAGAACTTCTCCTCCAGCGCGGCGATGGCGGCGAAGCGGCCGTCCTTGGTCTTGTAGATGCGGTAATGGGCGGCGCCGCCGTTGATCAGATCGTGCTCGCGCGCCGGATCGCCCCAGCGGTGCGCCATGGTCAGCACGCCGCCCATCCACGACAGCGCCGCCTCGGCGAGGCTGATGTCGATGGTGGTGCCCTTGCCCGAGGCGGCGCGCTTCAACAGCGCGGCCAGGATGGAGTTGACCGCCAGCATGGCCCCGGCATGGTCGGCCAGCGGCGGGAAGGTCATGACGGGCCGCTCGGCCGGCCCGCTCGCCGCCAGCAATCCGGTCACCGCCAGATAGGTGACGTCGTGGCCCGCCCGTGTGGCGAAGGGGCCGGTGCCGCCATAGCCCGAGAGCGCGCAATGGACCAGCCGGGGATTGATCTCGTGCAGGCGCTTGATGCCGAAGCCCAGGCGCTCCATCACCCCGGGGCGAAAGCCCTCCAGCAGCACGTCGGCCCCGGCCACCAGTTCGGCGAAGCGGGCCTTGCCGTCCGCCGACTTCAGGTCCAGCGTGACGATGGTCTTGTTGGCGTTGGCCAGCTTGTAGAAGGCGGTGGTGCCGTCCGCGTCCACCGGGCCCATGGTGCGCATGGGATCGCCGGCCGGGCTTTCCACCTTGATGACTTCGGCGCCCAGGTCGGACAGCCACAGGGTGGCCAGCGGGCCGGGAATGTACATGGAGAGGTCGAGGACCTTCAGCCCGGCAAGGCAATCGGCGATCATGCTTTCAGCTCCTTGAGAAACACATCGTCATCGCCGGGCCTGACCCGGCGATCCATGGATGCCCGGGTCAGGCCCGCGCATGACGGATAAGGGGATTACCCCGACCAGTCGGGCTTTCTTTTTTCGGTGAGCGCGGTGACGCCTTCGCGGCATTCGGCCGAGGCGCGGGCGTCGACGAACTGGGCCACGGTGTAGCGCATCAGGTCGGGGCCGGCGGGGCTGTCGTCGACCACGCGCAGCATGTCCTTGGCGGCTCCCTGCGCCTTGGGCGCGCCCTTGAGAACGGCGTCCACCATCAGGTCGCGGGCCGCATCCAGCTTGTCAGGCGTCACCATGGCGTGGATCAGCCCCAGGCGCAGGGCCTCGCGGGCGTCGAAGCGCTCGCCCGACAGCACGTAGCGGCGCATGGCCCGCGTGCCGATGGCGGCCGCCATGCAGGGCATGATCAGGGTGGGGGAAAAGCCGGCGCGGACCTCGGGCAGGGAGAAGCTGGCCTCTTCCGACGCCACCACCATGTCGGCGCAGGCGACGATGCCGGCCCCCATGCCCAGCGCCGCGCCCTGCACCCGGGCGATGACCGGCTTGGCGCAGCGGTCGATGGCGTCGAGCATCACCGCCATCTGCATGGCACTGCGGCTCACCTCCTCGGCATCCTGGTCGAGCAGGGCCCGCGTCCAGCCGATGTCGCCGCCGGCGCAGAAGCTCTTGCCCTGGCCCTCGATCACCACCACGCGCACCACGTCGGCGACCGACAGCTTCTGGAAGGTCTGGGCCAGGTTGCCCACCATCTGCTCGTCGAGCGCATTGTGCAGATCGGGACGGCAGAGCGTCACCGTGGCGACGGCGCCGCTGATCTTGACGTGGATGTGGTCGGTCATGAGAACCCCTCCCCGGAACGGTTGGTTCAGTAAACCACGCCGGCTCCCCTGCACCAAGATGCAAGCAGTGCTGCCCTGTCTCGGCTGCGCGCCATTTCCTGTTGCCACGGGGCGGTTTGACTGAAACCATGGCGGGGCTGGGCGCGGGGGTTCCGGCGTCCAGACAGAACAAGAAATTCCGGAGGGTCCATGACGTCCAAGTCTCCTTCCCTGCCGCGCGCCTGTGCCCTTGTCGGGCCGTTCGCCGCCGGCAAGACCAGCCTGCTCGAAGCCATGCTGTTCGCCTGCGGCGCCATAGGGCGCCAGGGCCGCATCAAGGACGGCACCACCACCGGCGATTCCAGTCCAGAGGCCCGCGCCCGCCTGATGAGCGTCGAACCCAACATCGCCAGCGCCGAATATCTGGGCGAGAAGTGGACCTTCATCGACTGCCCCGGCTCGGTGGAGTTCCAGCAGGATTCCTACAACGCCCTGATGGCCGTCGACGTGGCGGTGGTGGTGTGCGAACCCGACCCCGCCCGCGCCGTGATGGTCGCCCCCGTGCTGAAGTTCCTGGACGAGCACAAGGTTCCCCACCTGCTGTTCGTCAACAAGATCGACACCGCCGGGACGCGCCTCAAGGAGACGCTGGAGGCGCTCCAGGCCGTGTCCGACCGTCCGCTGGTCATGCGCGAGATTCCCATCCGCGAGGGCGATTCCGTCACCGGCTACATCGATCTGGTCAGCGAGCGGGCCTACAAGTACCGCCCCGGCCAGGCTTCCGCCGTGATCAAGATCCCCGATGCCCTGAAGGGCGAGGAAAGCGCGGCGCGCCAGGAGATGCTGGAGCATCTGGCTGATTTCGACGACCACCTGATGGAAGAGCTGCTGGAAGACATCCAGCCGCCCGCCGACGAGGTCTACGCCGATCTGGGCAAGGATCTGGCGGAAGACCTGATCGTGCCGGTGTTCTTCGGCTCGGCCGAGAATGACGGCGGCATCCATCGCCTGTTGAAGGCGCTGCGCCACGACGCCCCCGGCCCGGCCGCCACCGCCGCACGCCTGGGTGTCAAGGCCGAGGGCGGTGCCCTGGCCACCGTGTTCAAGACGGTGCACGCCGCCCATACCGGCAAGCTGAGCTTCGCCCGCGTGTGGCGGGGTGAGTTCGCCGACAACCAGTCGCTGGAAATGGGCCGCATCGGCGGCCTTTACCTCATGACCGGCGGCACGCCTACCAAGGTGGCCAAGGCGGGCGCGGGCGACGTCTGCGCCTTCGGCCGTCTGGAAACCGTCACCACCGGCCAGGCGATCGGCGCGGCCGATGCCGGCATGGCGTCCTGGCCGGCTCCGTTGCCGCCGCTGTTCGCCTTCGCGCTGGCGGCCGAGAAGAAGGGCGACGACGTCAAGCTGACCGGGGCCATCGCCAAGCTGGCCGAGGAGGACCCCTCGCTGTCGCTGGATCATGGCGAGTTCGGCGAGCAGGTGCTGCGCGGCCAGGGCGAGATCCACCTTCAGGTGGCCATCGACCGCCTGAAGAGCCGCTTCAACATGTCCGTGGTGACGGCCAAGCCGACGGTCCCCTACAAGGAGACCATCAGGAAGTCCACCTCGGTCCACGGCCGCCACAAGAAGCAGTCGGGCGGCCACGGCCAGTTCGGCGACATCCATATCGACATCGCGCCGCTGCCGCGCGGCTCGGGCTTCAAGTTCGTCGACAAGATCGTCGGCGGCGTGGTGCCCCGCCAGTACATCCCCTCGGTGGAGGAGGGCGTCGCCGACTTCCTGCGCCAGGGGCCCTTCGGCTTCCCGGTGGTGGATCTGCAGGTGACGCTGACGTCTGGCAGCTACCACGCGGTGGACAGCTCGGACATGGCCTTCAAGACGGCGGCCCGCATCGCCATGAGCGAGGGCATGCCCCAATGCGATCCGGTGCTGCTGGAACCCATCCTGGCGGTGGAGATCTCGGTGCCCGCCGATTTCACCGCCAAGGCCCAGCGCATCGTCTCGGGGCGGCGCGGCCAAATTCTCGGCTATGACGCCAAGGAGGGCTGGCAGGGCTGGGACACCGTCTCGGCCTATCTGCCCCAGGCCGAGATGGACGACCTGATCGTCGAGTTGCGCTCGCTGACCATGGGGGTGGGGACTTTCTCGTGGAAGTTCGACCACCTGCAGGAAATATCTGGCCGCGTCGCCGACAAGGTGGTGGAAGCCAGGAAGGAGGCGCTGGCTAACGCCTGACGCTGGCGTTTCCCGCCAGTGGGATGCTATAGAGCGGGCTCCAGCCTGACCTTAAGGAGCCCGCTCATGGAAGATAACCGCGAGATGTTCGAGGAGATCGCCGCGCTGATCGGCTCCATCGCCAAGGCGTTCGATCTCTCCGATACCGACGTGGTGGCCGCCATCGAGCAGGGTGGCCTCGGCATGGGCATGATCGTCGATGACGAGGGACGCAATTGCGTCGAGGTCACCCACGAAGGCCGCACCGCCCGCATCTATCCCGGGGCCATCTTCCGCGTCGGCGACCAGGCCCCGGTCCAGGACGACGATTGCGGCGGCGGCGGCTGTTCCTGCGGGCACTGAGCCGTTCTTCGTCATGCCCGGACTTGATCCGGGCATCCACGCGTTTCCGCGGGTGCATTGTTCTCCGCGACGTTCCGGTGGCCCCACGTGGATGGCCGCGTCAAGCGCGGCCATGACGGTAAGGGGGAAGGGGCGGTTCGGCGCCCGTTTCTACTCGATCATCGACCAGTCGAAGGCGGTACCGCGGGCGACCGCCTTTCGCGCCTTGCGCCCCAGGATCTCGGGCAGGAATTTCGGTTCCAGCCCATAGCCCGGGCGGATGGAGCGCACCTTGTCCTCGGTGATGATCTCGCCGGGATGCAGGTCTTCCACCACGTAGAGCGAGCGGCGGAACACCTTGGAGCCCTGCTCGCAATCGGCCAGGGCGTAGGAGATGCGCCCGCGTGCCACCCAGGCGGCGCGGCAATCCCTGACCAGCTGAGCCAATTCCTCGGGCTCCAGCGAGAAGTGGGAGTCCAGGCCGCCGTCGGCGCGTCTGAGCGTAAAGTGCTTCTCGATGACGCAGGCGCCCAGCGCCACCGCCGCCACCGCCACCGCCGTGCCCTGGGTGTGGTCCGACAGGCCCACCGGCACGCCGAAGGCCTGGGCCATATGGGGAATGGTGGCGAGGTTGGCGTCCTCGGTGGGGGCGGGGTACGAGCTGATGCAGTGGAGCAGCACCAGTTCGCCGTTTCCCGCCCGGCGCACCGTCTCCACCGTGGCGGCGATGTCGCCCAGTCCCGCCATGCCGGTGGACACGATGATCGGCTTACCCTTGGACGCCGCGTGGGAGACCAGGCCGGGATCGGCCATCTCGAAGCTGGCGATCTTGAAGGCGGGCGCGTCGAGATCGGCCAGGAAGTCCACCGCCGCCTTGTCGAAGGGCGAGGAAAAGACGATCAGCCCCAGTTCTTTGCCGCGCTCGAACAATTTGGGGTGCCAGTCCCAGGGGGTCTGGGCCTCGGCGTAGAGGTCATAAAGCTTGCGTCCGCCCCAGGGGCCGCCCTCGATGACGAAATCGGGGCGGTCGCAATCGATGGTGATGGCGTCGGGTTTCAAGGTCTGCAGCTTGACCGCGTCGGCTCCGGCTTTGGCGGCGGCCTCCAGCAGTTCCAGGGCGCGGCCCAAATCGCCGTTATGGTTGGCGCTCATCTCGGCGATGATGAAGGGCGGATGGTCGGGGCCGATGGCCCGGCCGGCGATGGAAATGTCGGTCATGAGCGCAGCTCTTTCAGCGAGGGAAGGCGGAGCAGGGCGTCGGCGATGCGCGCCGCGCCCCGGCCGTCGCACAGGGCGGCGGCACAATGGGAGAGGGATTGCAGGGCCTTGGGATCGGCGGCCAGATCGCGCAATTGCCCGGTGATGGTGTCGGGGGTGGCCGACAGGGCGGCCCCCGACTGGATCACCAGCCGGGCGATGTCCTTCTGGTTGTCGGCGATGACCAGCATCAGGGTGGGCAGGCCCAGGCAGCAGCGCTCCCAGGTGGTGGTGCCGGCGGCGCCGATGGCCAGGTCGGCCTGGGTCATCAGCCCGGCCATGTCGCTCACCCCCACCAGGACCCGGGTGTTGGCCATGGCCGTCGCCCGGGCGCGCACCAAATCCAGGTGAGGGGCCTTGGCCCCCATCACCACGTCCACCGCCAGATCCAGGCCGGCGGCGGCGACGGAATCCAGCACCCGGCCGGTCATGTCGTCGGGGTCGGTGCCGCCCAGGGTGACCAGCAGGCGTTTCAGTTCGCCGTCGCGGCGCGCCAGCGAGTCCTCGCGGGCACTGGCGAATTGCGGACGCAGCAGGGCGTAGCCGGCCCCGGCCAGGGTGATGCAGGTGACGGGCACCAGCCCCCGATACTCCTCAGGCACACGGCCATGGGTCTGGTCCAGCAGCAGGTCGCAGTGGTGACGGCGGTTGGGCAGGTCGTCGATGGCCATCACCGCGCTGGTCTGGCTGCGCACCAGCGCCTCGTAGGCGGCGTCCAGGCCGTAATGGTCGATGACGGCCAGCGCCGCGCCATAGGGCAGCTTGTCCGGCGGCAATACGGGATAGGGCAGGGCGGGGACCAGCTTCTCGGTTCCGGCGGCAGAGACGAAGACGCATTCGGCGCCCCGTCCGCTCAGTTCGTCGGCCAGGGTCAGGCAGCGCATGACGTGACCGGTGCCGATGGTCACCGACGCGTCGCAGCGGAACAGGATCTTGGGCTTGGTCACGGGCCGGGCGTCCTGGGAAAGGGTCGGTGAAAGTATAGGCGGGGTGGGGCGGGGGAGCAAACGAAGGTCGCGCCCCTCCCTTGTCCCGGGCAAGGCCGCATGCGATGATCCGGCAAGCCTTCATCGCCGCCTTAAGGAGCATCCCTTGACCGCGTCCAAGTACTACGACATCGATCTCGACCTGGACGGCAAGTCCATCCTGGTGACCGGGGGCACCGGCTCGTTCGGCAAGAAGTTCGTGAAGACGGTGCTGGAGCGCTACAACCCGCACCGCCTGATCATCTTCTCGCGCGACGAGCTGAAGCAGTTCGAGATGGCCCAGACCTTCGATCCGGCCCAGCATCGCTGCCTGCGCTACTTTCTGGGCGACGTGCGCGACGCCGAGCGCCTGCGCATGGCCATGCGCGAGGTGGACGTGGTGGTCCACGCCGCCGCGCTGAAGCAGGTGCCGGCGGCCGAGTACAACCCGTTCGAATTCGTGCGCACCAACATCCTGGGCGCCGAGAACGTGGTGCAGGCGGCGCTGGCCAACAAGGTCGGCCACGTCATCGCGCTCTCCACCGACAAGGCCATGAGCCCCATCAATCTCTACGGCGCCACCAAGCTGGCGTCGGACAAGATCTTCGTCGCCGCCAACAACCTGTCGGGTTCGGTGGGAACCAAGTTTGCGGTGGTGCGCTACGGCAACGTGGTGGGGTCGCGCGGCTCCGTCGTGCCGTTCTTTCACAAGCTGATCCAGGGGGGCGCCACCGAGCTGCCCATCACCGATTCCCGCATGACCCGCTTCTGGATCACCCTGGAGCAGGGCGTGGATTTCGTGCTGTCGTGCCTGGACAAGATGCAGGGCGGCGAGACCTACATCCCCAAGATCCCCTCCATGCGCATGACCGACCTGGCCGAGGCCATGGGGCCGGGCCTGCCGCACAAGATCATCGGCATCCGTCCGGGCGAGAAGATCCACGAGGTGATGATCACCGAGGATTACGCCCGCAACACGGTGGAACTGCCCGACCGCTACATCATCCAGCCGGTCTTCGCCTTCTGGACCACCGAGCACCTGATCGACGCCGGCGCCAAGGTGGTGCCCGACGATTTCCGCTACGGCTCGGACAACAACACCGACTGGATGGACGGGCCCCGGCTCCATTCCATGCTGTCGGGGCTGGAACTGTGACCCCGGGACCGTTCCTTCCCTATTGCCGCCACGTGGTGGACGACGACGACATCGCCGCCGTGGCGGCGGTGATGAAGGGCGACATCCTGACCACCGGCCCGGCGGTCGCCGCCTTCGAGGATTCCCTGGCCAGCACCGTCGGGGCGAAGCACGCCGTGGTCTGCGCCAACGGCACCGCCGCCCTGCATCTGGCGGTGATGGCGTTGGGGATCGGTCCGGGCGACGCGGTGCTGGTGCCCGCCCAGACCTTTGCCGCCACCGGCAATTGCGCCCGCTATGTGGGGGCCGAGGTGGTGCTGACCGACGTGGACCCCGACAGCGGCCTGATGCGGGTTCAGGACCTGGAGGCGGCCATCGCAGCCCGTCCGGGCAAGCGCTTCCGGTCGGTGCATCCGGTCCATCTCAACGGCCAGTCGGCGGACATGCCGGGCCTGGCCGAAGTGGCGCGTAAGCATGGCCTCGCCATCATCGAGGATTGCTGCCACGCGCTGGGCACCATCGCCGCCGACGGCACGGTGATCGGCGATTGCCGCTGGGGCGGGCTGAACGTCTTTTCCTTCCACCCGGCCAAGACCATCGCCATGGGCGAGGGCGGCGCCGTCACCACCAACGACGACGGGCTGGCGACGCGGCTGCGGCTGCTGCGCAGCCACGGCATTACGCGGGATTCCTCCATCTTCGTGGACGCGGAAGGCGGCTTCGACGCCGAGGGCGGGCCCAATCCCTGGTATTACGAGATGCAGGAATTGGGCTTCAACTACCGGGCCTGCGACATCCAGTGCGCGCTGGGCACCAGCCAGCTGGCCAAGCTGCCCCGCTTCGCCGAGGCGCGCCGCCGGCTGGTGCGCCATTACCGCCAGCGTCTGGCCGCGCTTGCCCCCAAGGTGAAGCCCATCACGCTGTCGGGCGGTGACGCGGTCTGGCACCTGTCGGTGGCGCTGATCGATTACCAGGCCTGCGGCACCACGCGGGCGGCGGTGATGAATGCGCTGAAGGCCAGGGGCATCGGCACCCAGGTCAATTACATCCCCATGCACAAGCTGCCCTATTACCGCCAGCTGCTGGGCGAGATCAGCCTGCCCGGCGCGGAGGAATACTACCGCCGCTGCCTGTCCCTGCCGCTGTCCGCCGCCATGACCGAGGCCGACGTGGACCGGGTGGTCGAGGCCCTGGGCGAGGTTCTGGGGCTGTGACCGCGGCGGTCATCGTCCAGGCCCGCATGGGCTCCACCCGGCTGCCGGGCAAGATCCTGATGCCGTTGGGCGGCATGACCGCCCTGGCCCAATGCCTGCGCCGCTGCGCCGCCATTCCCGGCATCGACCGGGTGGTCTGCGCCATTCCCGAGGGCGAGGACGAAGCGCCGGTGGTGGCCGAGGCCGAACGCTGCGGCGCCCTGGTGGTGCGCGGCCCGTCCGCCGACGTGCTGAAGCGGTACGCCATCGCGGCCCGGGCGGCGGGCGCCGACATCGTCATGCGGGTGACCAGCGACTGCCCGCTGGTCGATCCGGCATTGTGCGGGCGGCTGCTGGGCAAGCTTAGGGCCGAGGGGCTGGATTACTGCAGCAACAACCTGCCGCCCTCCTGGCCCCACGGGCTGGACGCCGAGGTGTTCCGCGCCGCCGCCCTGTTCGAGGCCGAGGACAAGGCGACCGAGCCCTTCGACCGCGAGCACGTCACCCCCTGGCTGCGCCGCGCCCCGCACCTCAAGCGCGGCAACGTCGCCCGCCAGGGCGAAGACCTGTCCCATCAATGCCGCTGGACGCTCGACTATCCCGAGGATTACGCCTTCCTGGCGGCTTTGTTCGCGCGCCTGCCCGAAGCCATCGTGTCCATGGACGAGGTTCTGGCGACCCTGGCCGCCCACCCCGAACTGGCGGCGATCAACGCCATGCACCACGGTGTGCGGGCGACGCCCGCTCCCGCCAAGTGAGGCATCAGCGGCCGGCGATGAACCGGTCCACGGCGCGGTAGGCGTCTTCCTCGCTGCCCAGGAACATGTGGTAGCCCGCGTGGCAGGCGTCGCCCCGCCCCGCCGTGCCGCCCTCCACCCAGGCGAAGTCCACATCCGTCTTGCCGGCGGAGCGCAGGGATTCGTAAATCTCGACGTCGGCGGCGGGATTGGCCTTCGAGCAGCTGTCGCGGCGATGGTGCAGGAACAGGATGGGCAGTCCCACGTCGGCGCTTACCTTCGCTCCCACCCGCGACGAACTGAGGATGGCGCCCGCCACCATGTCGCGGTGGGTGCGGATGAACTCGGCGACGCTGATCGCTCCGTTGCTGTGGCCCTGCAGCCAGACCGGCAAGCCGAAGCGCTGGCGGTAGAATTGCACGACGCTTTCGATGCGCCGCTGGTGGTCGCTGGAGATGCGCGAGGTGGGAAAGACAGGATCAGAGGGCAGGGCGTAGGGGCTGTCGAAGATCACCACATGCAGGTTGCCCGAACTCAGCGTCGGTTCGGACAGGGGCTTGAAAACCCGGCCGTAGATGCCGCCCAGGTCGGCCTTGTCCGGCTGCAGGCCGATATGGCCCTCGCCGCCCGGAATCATGATCAGCACCGCCTTGGGGTGCGGCGATTCCCACAGGAAGGTCTGGGTCGGATCATCCGCGCCATCCGCAATCGGGACGGAGACCACCTCGGCTTTGGCGGGGCCGAGAGGGGCGAAGACCAGGGAAAGGGCGAGCAGGAATAGGGAAGGCCGCATGGTGCCCCTCCGTCCGAAAGAGAATGGCCCCGGACGCTTGGGCGAAAGCGTCCGGGGCCATCATCTCACGATTGCCTGATGGAATGCTGACCTAGCGGGTGCGGCCCGCATACATCTGGGCGTCCACCGCCGCCAGGGCGGTGATGTTGACGATGTTGCGCACCGTGGCCGACGGGGTGAGGATGTGGGCCGGCTGGGCGATGCCCATCAGGATCGGTCCCACCGAGAGCGCATCGCCCGCCACCTTCAGCAGGTTGAACGAGATGTTGGCGGCGTCCAGCGTCGGCATGACCAGCAGGTTGGCCGCGCCCTTCAGCTTGGAATTGGGGAAGATGCGGGTGCGGATTTCCTCGGACAGGGCCGCGTCGCCGTGCATCTCGCCCTCGGCCTCCAGATAGGGGGCCTTTTCGCGCAGCAGGGCCAGGGCGTCGCGCTGACGCTGGGCCGAGGCGGTGGAGCGGTTGCCGAAATTGGCGTGGGACAGGAAGGCGACCTTGGGCTCGATGCCGAAGCGCCGCACCTCTTCCGAGGCCAGCAGCGTCATGTCGCAGATCTGCTCAGGGGTAGGCTCGGGCGTCACGTAGGTGTCGCAGATGAAGAAGGTGCCGGCCGGCATGATCAAGAGGTTCATGGCCGCCGGAACCTTGACGCCGTCCCTGGTGCCGATGACGTTCATGATGTGCGACAGGTGCTTGTCGTAGCGGCCGATGGTGCCGCAGATCATGGCGTCCACTTCCCGGCGCTTCAGCATCAGGGTGCCGATCACCGTGTTGCGGGTGCGCACCACGGTCCGCGCGTATTCGGGGCTGACGCCCTGGCGCTCCATGATGGAGTGGTACAGGCGCCAGTACTCGTTGAAGCGCGGATCGTCCTCGGGGTCGCACAGGTCGAAATCGGTGTCGATGCGCAGGCGCAGGTCCAGGTCCTGGATGCGCTTCTCCACCACCTCGCGCCGCCCGATCAGGACGGGCCGCGCCAGTCCCTCGTCCACCACGGTCTGCACGGCGTGCAGCACGCGCCGACCCTCGCCCTCGGTGTAGACGACGCGGCGCATGTCCTGGCGCGCCCGGTCGAACACCGGCTTCATCACCAGCCCGGAGCGGAAGACGAACTGGTTCAGCCGGTCCATGTAGACGTCGAAATCGATGATCGGACGCCGCGCCACGCCGGATTCCATGGCCGCCTTGGCCACCGCCGGGGCGATCTTCAGGATCAGGCGGGAATCGAACGGCTTGGGGATCAGGTATTCAGGCCCGAAGGTGAGCGGCGCGGTGCCGTAGGCGGCGCGCACCCGCTCGTCCGATTCGGCCATGGCCAGGTTGGCCAGCGCGTAGACGCAGGCCAGCTTCATGGAATCGTTGATCTCGGTGGCGCCCACGTCCAGCGCGCCGCGGAAGATGTAGGGGAACACCAGGACGTTGTTGACCTGATTGGGATAGTCCGAGCGGCCGGTGGCGATGATGGCGTCGGGACGCACCGCCTTGACCTCGTCGGGCAGGATTTCCGGGGTGGGATTGGCCAGGGCGAAGACGATGGGCTTGGGGCCCATCTTGTCGACCATCTCGCCGGTCAGAACGCGCGGCGCCGACAGGCCGAGGAAGATGTCGGCGCCCTCGATCACCTCGGCCAGGGTGCGCATGTCGGTCTTCTTGGCGTAGATCGACTTGTACTCGTCCATCAGTTCGGTGCGGCCCTCGTAGACCAGCCCCTTGATGTCGGTGACCCAGACGTTCTCGCGCTTGACGCCCAGCTTGCAAAGCAGGTTGAGACAGGCCAGCGCCGCCGCCCCGGCGCCCGAGGCCACCAGCTTGACGTCGCCGATATTCTTGCCCACCACGCGCAGCGCGTTGACCATGGCCGCGCCCACCACGATGGCGGTGCCGTGCTGGTCGTCGTGCATCACCGGGATCTTGACCCGTTCCTGCAGCTTGCGCTCCACCTCGAAGCACTCGGGCGCCTTGATGTCTTCAAGGTTGATGGCGCCGAAGGTGGGCTCCATGGCGGCGATGATGTCGACCAGCTTGTCGGGGTCCAGCTCGGCCAGCTCCATGTCGAACACGTCGATGCCGGCGAATTTCTTGAACAGGACGCCCTTGCCCTCCATCACCGGCTTGGCGGCCAGCGGGCCGATGGGGCCCAAGCCCAGCACGGCGGTGCCGTTGGTCACCACCGCCACCAGATTGCCCCTGGCCGTCACGTCGGCGGCGCTGTCCTCGTCGGCGACGATCAGTTCGCAGGCGGCGGCCACGCCGGGGGAATAGGCCAGCGCCAGGTCGCGCTGGGTGGCCAGCGGCTTGGTGGGGGTGACGCTGATCTTACCGGGGGTGGGCAGGCGGTGGTATTCCAGCGCCGCGTCGCGCAACTCGTCGGACATGCTCATGGAACGGAGACCTTTGGCGTAACGTTATTTCACTACGGGGGCGATACCATACCCGCTCGGGAGCGCCGCGCAAAGCCTCCGATGGGGTAAATTTCGGAAAACCACAGGAAATGCAATGGTATGGCGGTATGACCACTGCGTCTCGGCCGGGTTATAAAATTGCGCGATCGGCCTGAAACGACCAAGCCCGCCGGGATCGCCGGCGGGCTTGATGGTAGCAGATGGTGCGGCCAAGTTTACCATAGAAACCCTGAAATCCAATAGATTCGCGACCTCGAACGAGATTGTTCACTGGGGCAAAAGCGCAACAAACCGACAACAATTCTCAAACACCGCCACTCTGCCTCTGACTCCTTGCTGTCCGAAGGGTGGCCCCTATATCGGCAACGGAGAAACCGATATGCCGACCATCAAATTAACCGCCACCGCCGTCAAGAGTCTTGTTTCCTCGGGCGCAACGTCCATTCGCGTATGGGATGCCAACCTTCCCGGCTTCGGGGTTCGTGTCTGGCCGTCCGGCAAGAAGACCTACATGGTCCAGTTCCGAGATAAGTACCGCCGTACGCGGTTCATGACCCTGGGGGATTCGCGTGTCGTCCACTTCGAACAGGCGAAAGAGAAGGCGCGGGAAATCCTGTGCCGCAACGTGTTGGGCGAGGAGATCGATACGCGACGGAAGGTCGCACTTCTGACAATCGACCAACTCATGGACAAATACATCGCCGGACGGATCGAGGCGCGGGAAACCAGCACTCTGGCGAACCTGAGATCACTCCATCGGCGATATATCAAGCCCCGGTTCGGCAACTCGCCGTATCAGGAGTTGACGCACAAGGACATCAGGGATTACCACGCCAAACTCACGAAAGAGGGAAAGCCAGCTCAGGCAGATAACGTGGTGAAGTACCTCACCGCCATGTGGCGCTGGTGCATCCCCGACATTATTGATGATCTACCGTGTCCATCGTTGAAGATCGAGTTCAATGGCTCGGAAGAGCGGCAGCGCATCCTGTCCATCGATGAATACCGGGCACTTTGGGCCGCGATTGACGGACATTTCCGCCGCCCAAGGGTCTACAAATACAGCGTGTGGGCCATCGAATTCATCGTCCTGACGGGCATCCGAAAAAGCGAAGCCCTCGGGATCATGAAATCAGCCATCGACATGGAAGCCGGAGTGATTCGCGTCAAGGACAAAGGTCATTCACGAAGCGGCAAGTCGCGATTAAAAGAAGTAGACATAACAGAGCCCGTGAAAAATTTGTTGGAACGAATTACAGATTCGGAAAGTGATTACCTGTTCCCGTCATATCGGGACAAGGGTAAGCCGCTGACATCTATCGATGTGGTATGGGCCGAAATCAGGAAGGCAGCCAGTCTTCATTCCCAGAATAAGGATCAGACCGTCTGGATACATGATCTTCGCCGGTCATATATCTCATTTGGCACGGATGAAATGAACCTATCGGTCAATGACGTGTCGAAGGCAGTTGGGCACAGCACCGTGGCCTTAACGGACAAATATTATAACAGACAGAAGAAAGAAAATAAGCAAAAGACAAATCAAAAAATCTCAGAAGGGATTGCCGGTATCAGAGATTCTTCCCAAGGTGTATCTGGATAAATACCTCCTTAAGGAGGCCCCATGGATTCCAATCAACCAATTATGCCGCTTACCGGGCGGCTTCCAGCCGATGTGACCATCGAAGATATTCTTGGCCAGATCACGCTGCCTTTACCGTCCCAGATGCCCCCCATACCCTCTGGGTTTTCTGGAGTGGTGGCTTCGATAATCAGAACCCCTTGTCAGGAACCGTGCCTGCATGACGCGGTTTACCTCGGCTACCACCTCATCCCAGCATCCCTGAGATCAAGAGTTCGTCCGGGTTGCGACATCCACGAACTGCTCTATCTGCTCGAGGCCGCTACATCCCATGTGCCGGTTGGGCGGTGTTCGTGCTGTCACGCACCTGGCCGGGAAACCACAGGGGTGGATTTCCAAGATCTTGCCTGCCGCCTGGAGATTGATCGCCAATCACCCGATGAAAGCTATGAGCACCTTGGGGTCTGGTCGTTCTTTATGGGTGATCAGCGTTGGACCACGCTCGGCCTTCATTGGAGCGTATCGATCAGCCGTTATTGATGTCGCTAGAGTGTGCCCGGGGTTGTACAGAGACGGCATCAAACTCTGCCCCCCCCCCTCTCCCACCCAGGTGACAGCCTCTTGATCGGGCTGTCAATCTTGTTCTTTTCCAGAAGATGTATCCGGTATACAACTTCAGTGGGGCAGGGGAGGCAAAATTGCCTATTCTCATAGTAGAAGACGATGCGCAGGTCCGTAGTCTAATTTCCAAGATTCTGCGGCGTGACGAATATGAGGTGATTGCGGTGGGGTCCGCGGTCGAGGCGCGTGCAGCCATCAAGGCTGCCATGCCTCGTTTGGTTTTGCTCGATCGCGGACTGCCAGGCGGGGATGGGTTGGAATTGGGCCAGTGGATTCGTTCCCATTGCCCTGGGGTTGGGATCATCATCGTCACCGGTAGGGCCGAGGTCAGCGATCGTATCGCGGGATTGGACAGCGGCGCAGACGACTACATCCCGAAGCCGTTCGACATGGACGAGCTAAGTTCCCGCGTCCGCAGTCTGCTGCGGCGTCTTGACGGCATTGCCGCTGTACCGAGAAAGGTAATTCAGATGATTGGCCCCTGGGAGATCGATCCGGATCTCTGCGCCCTGGTCAATGGCGATGTCACGGTGAAATTGACCAAGTCGGAACTGCTCCTCCTCATCGCTCTCGTGGAGCGGCCGAAGCGGGCCGCGACGCGCGAATGGCTCCTGGATCGCTTGGAGGCAGGGGAGAACACGACCGAACGAACCATCGACTATCATGTCCATTGTCTGCGCGCCAAGTTGCGCGAATGTGGCTTGAATGAAGGAATGATCTCTTCGGTTCGCAGCATCGGCTACGTCTTCACGCCGCCCAACGAACGCCATGGCTCCGAAAAGGATTGATGCGTCCGACCCGCTAGCAACCGGTCCAATGTGTCGATCAGTTCGATCATGTTCAATGGCTTGACGAGGAAGGCGGCGATAGCGGCAGCTTGGCACATCTCAGGAGTAACCTGATCATCACGACCACTGCAGAGAATTACGGATGTCTCCGGGCTATGGACACGAACTGCATTGGCAATGTCAACGCCGGTTACTGCCGGCATCATCTGGTCGGTAATGACCACGTCGTATTTTTCGCCGCCCTGGATAATATCCATAGCTATCTGCCCTACCGACAGCGCCCGCACTGTATGACCTTGCCGCTGCAGGAAGCGCTCCAACATTTCGGCGATGGCTATTTCATCATCCACGACGAGAATCGAGCCCAGGCATCCAGCGGGAGGGATTTCATCCGCCAGATGGTCGGTTGAGACTGACAACTTCTGGTCAGTTTCAGGAAAATCAATAATGAAGCGGGTCCCACCTTCGGCAATCGCCTCCACGGAGATCCGACCACCATAATCCTCGACAATGCCATGGACGACCGACAGGCCCAATCCTGTCCCTTTGCCCGTGGGCTTGGTGGTAAAGAATGGATCGAATATCCTGGATCGAATTGAATCGGGTATTCCATTTCCATTATCGGATACGGATAGGCGGACCCAGCCCGGTCGAATTCTTTCCAGCTTAATATCAACAACGCCCCTGCTGGCGATCAGAGCGTCAACCGCGTTGCCGCAGAGATTCAGCAGAATTTGGTGAATCTGTACTATAGTACCAAGGATGACGGCATCCCGCGGTATCAGACTTACTTTAATCTCTGCAGTTTTAGGCGTCGCGGCGCGGATCAGCGGTAATGTTTCTTCAATGGCAGCGCAGAGGTTGATCGAGTCCTTGGTGCCCTGGGTTGTCCGGCTGAACGTGAGAATTTGGCGGACAAGATCCTTGGCGCGGGTTGCCGCCGTATGAATTTGCCTTACATCGTCGGCCAAGGCCTCTCTGTCGTCAACGTCGCCAAAGATCAAATTATTATAACCAAGTATGCTGGTCAGGATATTGTTGAAGTCATGAGCAATTCCCCCGGCCAGGGTACCGATGGCTTCCAGTTTCTGGCCTTGGCGTAAACGTTCCTCGGCGGCATGGCGCTTAGTGATGTCGCGGCCATAGACATTGACATAGTCTGCAGAATGAATGGGAACGAATAGAAAGCTGTATGTCCGCTCCCCCAGAGATAGTTCCAATTCTTTGCTGAGTTGCCCATAAAGGCAGGAGATCAGCGTAACCCGCCATTCCGTAGAGATGCCGGGATGGTGGGAGAGCAACTCCTGCCCCGCCGGATTCGCGTAAAGAATCACCCCGTCGCGAGCAATCCGCAGGATGGGATCAGGACTCTGGCCCGGCAGCTTTGCTTGTTCCTGCAGTTCCTGCTTAAGGCGTTTGCGTTCGGTAACATCCTCCTTGACCGCGACATAGAACGTGACGCCTTCCCGATTCATGACCGGGGTGATCGTCGTATCCTCCCAGTATAGGTCTCCATCTTTCTTGCGGTTCAAGAGTTCACCTCGCCACTCCCGTCCTGATTCGATGGCGGACCACAGAGCCTTATAGACTTCCGGAGGAGTGAGTCCCGATTTGATCAGGGCAGGGGTTTGCCCTAGAACCTCGTCACTGGTGTACCCGGTCAAGGATACGAAGTGATGATTGACGTACTCGATTCGTCCTGCGGCATCGGTTATCACAACAGCGAAAGGACTCTGCTCGACAACTGTTGACAGCAGCTGCAGAAAGTCCTCAGCCTGGCGACGGGTGCTGATGTCAGTAACGGTCCCTACCATGCGGGTGACGCGTCCACCTGATCTTTCAACAATAGCGGCGGTTTCGCGGAACCACCGCCATGTGCCATTCTTCAATTTGAGCCGATACTCATGATCAATGCGGTTGCCTCCGGATTTGAGCAGGCCAATAAAGCGCTTTCGGACCTCTGCCAAGTCACTAGGATGCATCAGCTGTCTCAATCCTTCGGAATTCGACGAAATTTTTTCGTCGGAATATCCCAACATTTTGTGGATATGGTTTGCGTAGAATGCCGTATCACTCTCCACGTCCCAATCCCAAAAAGCATCATTGCTGTATTCTAGAACTAGGCGTAGCCGCTCTTCCTTTTGCTTCAGCGAATTGGCCAACTCCGTAGCTTGACGTGCCATGAACATGTAACGGGATGTAAGAAACTGGCTGATCCCCCACAGCACCAATGCGACGACTGATCCAGCAGCCAGAACGATCCCGGAGCGCCCAAATACAGGTCGGGATGGCGTCGTATTGGCGATGTAGAGGCGCCATGTTTGCCCTCCAACTCGCAAGTTTGACCAAATGGCGTCAGGATACTGGGCTATCGCTGAGATCCCCGCTGGGTTCTGATCAGAATCCAGCAGTAATGTGTTCAATGACGGTTCGCCATCGAACAGTTCCACATCAAGATTTTCATTTGATCTGACGATGCCGGCCAGCAGATCGGCAACCACCAAGGATGCCACAGCCCATCCCTGTATGGCGGCACGACGCGCCTCTACCGTGTGGACGGATGCATCGTGCCGGTATATGGGAAGGTATAGGAGAACGTTTCCGGCGGTGAGCAGATCAAGCTTGGGACTTATGGCCAGCCGCCCTTCATCGCGGGCCCGCTCCAAGGTCTGTCGCCGAGCCGGTTCACTGCCCACGTCGTAGCCGATAGCTTTGGCCAGGGGAGCTGATGGCTCAAGATATGTATTTATCATATGATCTTCTATGTCATCAGAAGGATATACATTGAAGTCATGGCTTTCCATTCTCCGCTCTTCCATAAACAGTGATAACTCTCCTCGTCTTACGTAGGCAACATATCCTATGCCAATGATGCCGGTATAATTCCTATCAACTTCTATTTTTTTTACGAAATGCTCCCAGCGTATTCTCGATATTCCCTGTGGGGCGCTGAATTCTGCCATTGCTGCACGTAAAAGATCTTCAACACGCTTGATCTGCACCTCAATCATTGATTGAATTCGTTCCGACTGATGGGAGAATGCCTTCTTCTCGCGCAGGCGCTCGGCATCTCTTTCCTGAGACCAGAGAAGCACCGCCCCGATAATGCTCCATACCAGAACCGCCATCGGAATAAGGCTGTAAACCGCCCATCGACGGCGACCTTCGCCGACGCGCTGTTCCGGTCGGGGGGGAAGATGCATGGCTCACTCTCCTGTCAGAAGGGTGAATGTGTCGTCAAATTTCTTCTGTATCTGTCGGAATGCCGCCAATACATGGGGGTCGAAGTGATCTGGCGATGTCCGCTCGTCCCCTTCCAGCAGAACTCTTGCCGCGTCTTGGTGTGAGAGGCCGGCTTTATAGGGGCGTTCCGAACGAAGTGCGTCATAGACATCGCAGAGACTGACGATCCGGGCCTCCAGCGGAATGGCGGCGCCGTGCAGTCCGAAGGGATAGCCGCCACCGCTCCAGCGCTCATGATGATGGCGGGCAATATTCGCTGCACAGGCAAGGACCGGCGATGTGGCCGCCGATAGAATCTGATGCCCGGCAATGGTGTGGTGTTCCATCTGGGCTCGTTCCTCGATCGTCAGGGGGGACGGCTTAAATAGGATGCTGTCCGGAATACCGATTTTTCCAATGTCGTGCAGTGACGCCGCCAGTTCAATGATACGGCAACGTTGATGCGACCACCCTATGGTCCGGGCAAGCAAGCCGGCATAGCGCCCCAGTCGCCGATTATGCTGACCTGTTTCGTTGTCCTTGTGTTCGGCAGCTACAGCCAGACACTCGAACAGACTGTCCAACTCCGTGGAGGGTGGAGGTTGTCTGGTCATCGACATTCTTGGCAGAAGCGACGCCAAGGTGCCCGACGGGTCTTCATGGGCGGAACCGGCGGAGGGCATTACAACCACGTCTATTTTTCTTCCCAAGGCGGCGGTGGCCATGGCGGCCAGACGTTCACCGCCTCCTCCCGGCAAGGATCTGGCGGAAATAACAGCGGTGATGATGGGGTCGGCCCACAGGGCGGCCATGGCCTCCTGCACGGTGGACACCTCGATGACCGTCAGTCCGTGCCCCCGGATGACTTCGGCTGCAAGCGGGCTGCCCGCGACGAGAACGGTGGACCTCAACGACGGGCCGATATCATCGGTCGCAGGGATTTTCACAGCTCCCATCACATCCTCCTGAGCCCGGCGCACCCTATCCGTTCGCATTAGAACAGACCATTGTTAGGGGAATGTTAGGCTTAGGCATGGATAGCAAATATTACCCAAACATATCGTCGGTATGGTGTGGGGAGGACGATCTTCACGTTTTCCCGGAGGTTCCCATGCTGATCCAGTGGAAAGCCATCTACGAAACAGGCGTCGATTTCGTGGACAGCGATCACCGCAAGCTCGCCGACATGATCAATGGACTGGAAGGAGCCTTAGCCGATGGTCGGCTGACTGAGGTTCCCGAGACCATGGGCCAGTTGGGCCACTACTTTGACCAGCATTGCGCCCGCGAGGAAGCGGCGATGCGCAAGATCCACTTCGCCGGCCTGGAGGAGCACGCCCAGGAACACCGCAAGGTCAAGGAGCGTATCGCCCAACTGACCGAACGGGTGCGAAAGGACACATCCGGTCCGGTGGTCGAGGCGGTGGTGGCTTTCCTGGCCCGCTGGTTCTTCGACCATGTGGTTGGCCAGGATCTCCAGCTCAAGGGAGCCTACCATACTGGCGGACTGGCCAAGTCACAGACAAAACTCGGATTTGTCGCGCGGCTGGACCTGTTTCTTGCCCGGTTCAAGGTACGGACCCGTATCCTGACCGCCGCCCTGATCCCCACCGTGCTGGCCATCGCCGTTACTGGTCTTCTGATCAGCGAAAAATATGGTCTCTTGAAAGAGATGGAGAAGGTTCAGGCGCTGGCGGCGCACGCTATCAATGTCGGCAATCTGATCCACGACATCCAGAGCGAACGCGGCATTACGGCCCTGACTCTTTCGGGCGACAACGCGGCCAGGGCTGAACTTCCCGCCCAGCGTGACAAGGTCGATCGTCAACGCCAGATGATCTCCGCGTCTCCCATGGGAGTTGCCACAGCCGCCGGAATGGCCGATATAGAGCGTCTGCGTGCCGCCGCCGGCAACCATTCCATGACCACGCCGGAAATCGTGGACGGCTACACATCCATTATTGTCAAGCAATTGAACGGCCTAGGCGAGATCGCCCTCGGCCTTGACAGCGCGCGGGTCACCAACCGCCTGACCGCCTATCTCAGCCTAGCCCAGGGTAAGGAGCGGGCCGGACAGGAGAGGGCCGTCGGGGCCGCCGGTTTCGCCGAGAGCTTCTCTGACTGGCGCTATGTCCGCTTCATCCAGCGGGCCGCCCAGGAGAGAGCCTATTTCAACACCTACCTTTCCTTCACCTCTCCGGATCGTCAGAAGGCGTTCCGTGACGTGATCGAAGGACCCGCCATGAAGGAATTCGAGGATATTCGCACCACCGCCCGGCTAGAACTGCCGGCCGGTGTGGTTGATCCCAAGAAGTGGTTCATCGCGGCGTCCAAGCGCCTTGACGCGCTGAAGGCATTGGAAGACGAAGCTGCAGGTGACCTGAAGGGCGCGGCCGATCAGATCGGTGATGCCGCCAAGCGGGCCCTGGTCGCCATCTCCACCTTAATGGGGATTTTGATTATCCTGGCGCTACTGCTCACCGCCGTGATCGTGCGTAGCGTCGTAAACCCCTTCCTCTCCCTGGCCGAGACAATCCGCCGCATCGGCGACGGGGAGAAGGATACCCTGGTCCTGGGGACCGACCGCAAGGATGAGATCGGCGATATGGCGCGGACTGTCATGGCGTTCCGCTCGGCCCTGCTTACCAATGATTCCATGCAGGCTGAACAGGCACTGGAGCGGGCCTTCAACGAAACCCGCATCCGCCGCCGTGAGGACCTGACAAGGAATTTTGATCAGAAGGTATCCCAGTTCGTCGGGGTACTGGCTTCATCTTCGACCGAATTGGTGGCCACCGCCCACGAAATGACCCGCGTGGCCGGCGATACCACTGAGCGGTCCTCCACCGTGGCCGCAGCTTCCGAGCAGACCAGTGCCAACATCCAGACTGTGGCGGCTGCCGTTGAGGAACTGGCGGCGTCGGTGGGCGAGATCACTCGTCAGGTTAGCCACTCCGCCCACATGTCGGCTGACGCGGTGAGCGAGGCCGATAAAACCGATATGACCGTTGCCGGCTTGGCCGAAGCCGCCCAGAAGATCGGCGAGATCGTCAACCTGATCAACGATATCGCCAGCCAGACCAATCTTCTGGCGCTCAACGCTACCATCGAGGCGGCAAGGGCGGGCGAGGCAGGCAAGGGCTTCGCCGTCGTCGCCAACGAAGTCAAGCATCTGGCCACCCAGACCGCCAAGGCCACTAGCGAAATCGGCGACCAGATCAAGGCGATCCAGGAAGCCACGCGGGAATCGGTTGAGGCCATCCGCCATATCGGCGGCACCATACGCGACATCAATGGCATCTCCACCGCCATCGCCAGCGCGGTCGAGCAGCAAAGCGCCGCGACCTCGGAAATCAGTCGCAACGTCCAGCAGGCGGCTAAGGCGGTGGATGACGTCAATGACAACATCGTCACCGTCTCGGAAGGCGCCAATCAGACGGGTGCTGCCGCCACCCAGGTTCTCCAGGCTGCCGGTGACGTGTCCCAGCGTTCCGAGATGATCCGGGCCGAGGTGGAAGGGTTCCTGTCGGAAATCCGCGCCGCCTGATGATCTGGCAATTGAGCCATGGCAGGACGTTTCCGCCATGGCTCGTCCTTTGATAGGGGTTAATTCTATGAGGGTTTCGATGAGGCACGCCGATTGCTCGTTGATCGTCGCCCTGGACGGGAGACTGGACTATACCGCCTGGAATCTGATGTCAGGGCTGATCGATGACCTGCGGCAGATCGCTTCCGACCGTGTTGTCTTCGATGTCAGCAAGGTATCAACGGTGGATTGCGTTGGGCTGGGCATGCTGTGCCTGGCCCGCGACGCACTCGGAACGACTCTGGCGCTTCGGGGGGCAAGTGGCCCCTTTCTCCTTGCGGCCTAATCACGCCAAATGGTGCAGATGGTGGCAACGGACGTCAGATTGAGTTGTATCGACGGGCATGGTGAATTGAGGGCCAGTGGCGGCGTATTCGAAGTCGGGATCGTCAGACATGGCCTCGAATATCCGCCACCAGACCCGTTTCTGGCTCCATCGGCTGAAGCGTCAGAAAACGCTGTTCCACTCGCCAAAGGCTTCGGGCAAATCCCGCCAGGGCGACCCAGTCCGCACGATCCACAGCGCACCTTCGACAAACATCCGGTTGTCGCGCCCGGTCGAGCTCTTCTGATCCGGCCGACCAATAATCAGGCCGGCTAAAGACAGCCAAGCCTGATCCAGCTTGATCTCTTTTAGCTTGAGGTTGTTACCATGCCGATCACATGGCGAGAGCAGATGAGTGTTGGCATAGAGGAGGTGGACAACGACCACCGCCGACTGATCGATATTATTAACGATTTTGAGAATTCAGCCCAACGAGGCGGTGGGCAAGTGCCGGATGAGAATATGCGCTCGACCTTGCGGCGATTGCAGCAATACGCCCGAGATCACTTTGCCCGCGAAGAGAAAATGCAGGGTAAGGCTCAATATGCCGGGATGGCAGAAAATCGAATTCAGCACGTCTTGCTGCTGGACAGCCTCAATGACTTCATCGTGAGATTTGGCGAAGGAAAGCTGGGGCCCGGCAAGGTGGCTACCGACAAGATGACCGAATTTCTTCGTCGCTGGTTGGTTGATCATATCTTGAAGGTCGATCTAAAAATGAAGGGCCAGATCAAACTCTCAGGATAAGGGGCCGATCTCTGGATTCCAAAATGGCCTAAACCTCCTCTTTGGAACCCAAAAATACGCACCCACAACAAAATATAGTAAAAAAGTGCTGACTAAAACGTGGAGCGGGTGACCAGACTGGATACCAATTTCAATTGGCCCGTCAATAGGCTGTTGAAGTTGGAACCGTGAAATCCCCTATGGCCGTCCGACCGGAGATCGGATCCACCATCACCACCCGTTTAATCTCGACGTTCCGTTGGCGTAGGCGGCCAAGCAGATGGCCCGCCTGGACGACGATTTCTGAATTGATGAATTTCGCGCAGACTGGCCCGAAGCCGTCGCGAAGCGGGAGATAGATAACCGCGCTTCCGCGGAACTTTACTCCCTGGAACTTCCCGTCACCGTCGCCGGTCAACTGAAACACTGCGTCCTCAATCTTCTTTCCGCCGACGGTAATGATTGGATCCGTGTCCGGACCGTCGATCTTTTTGACGCATCCGGAGGCGTGGAAATAGATGACGAACGCTCCATATGTGTGTGGATGTAAATCTTTTGCTCTCATGATAAATATTTATACAAAACATAAACGCAGGAGACACAATGAGACTTAATGACTTTGATGGTTCTTATGATGACTTCATCCCTCCTTCGGAGGGTATAGATGTTGGCAATGCCAATGATCAGCACCCAACTTTGATGTACGACGTCAACAAGGCATTTGACGCGATGCGCCAGTGCCTGGCGCGGGTCGAACGATTGATCGACCAAACGGAGCAGAAGCTGGCCGATTCGCAACTTTCCGTCGGAATCAGGGTTGTCGAGCGGTAGATGGCATATCGCCAGCCCGGCTGGAAAGACCCAGGCGGGTTATTTCTAGTTGTTGTCGATGCTGCTCAGAGATGTATGTGCCAAAGATCACGTATTATCCACCGCAGTCATGTATATCACTCCCAGAGTGCGACCAGGAATGGAGATATGCATTATGGAATTATCGCATCATGCCCCCCATCAACCACAGAAACAACATGTTTCTTACCCATACTAATCTTTGATAACCGAAGATTGTTACTACAATTACTGTGATTTTGGAAAATTGACGCGTTTGTGGTGGCGGCGTTATCACCGATACAGGCTTCAAAATCTGGATCGGGATACGGCTATGGCCAAGAGCACCAAGAAAGAGACATCAGAAAAGATCTTCGGACTGATGTTTTCCGCCAATGAATATGAACATGCCGAAGCATCACGTAAATTGGTTGAACACTTTCAGCGGAATAACGTGCATCCGGACGACGTCCACCTGAACGTCTATGGCGACGAAGACGATTTTGTCGCCAGCATGATGAATATGAAGGACCAGGAGATCGACGGGTACCTGGCGGATATAGAGGCGTATCTCGAGGAGATCGCCTGCCTCCGAGATGAGGTTAAAGACCTCAAGGCGGCGGCGGCAGCCACGGATCGTCAGATCGCCAAGCAGCAGGCCGAGATGGTCAAGCAAAAGGCCGAAATCACTGGGTTGCGGAGCGAAGTCGATAGCCTATCTGCAAAGCGGCCGACGCCAATGGGCTCCGCCATGGACGCCAATGAAAGGGCAGAGTTGGAGGCCTATAGAAGCGAAGACGGCGTCAACACGGCTGCCGTCAAACGGGAATTGCGGGGATGTATGAAGATCTGTTCCGGTTGGAAAGCTTCTCTGTGGAATCTGTTGAACCATCGAGGCTTGCCGCGATCAAAGGGAACGGTTTATGGATGGTTGGCGGGCCGCACCAAGATGCCGCCGCTGGTTCTCGACATCATTCGGGCTGAAGCCCGACGTCTGGCTGGGTTGGGGATTGTCCTCGGGTCGGCCGAATGGTGGCAGGGGGAGCTAACCGATTCGGAGCCCAATCTGAAGGCGGCCTGATTGGTCACATTTTCACAACGGCGATCACGAAGGCGATTCCCACGAACAGAACCATCAGTGCCAGCCGATTTCGGCGGG
Source organism: Magnetospirillum sp. XM-1 (assembly GCF_001511835.1). Lineage (NCBI taxonomy): Bacteria > Pseudomonadati > Pseudomonadota > Alphaproteobacteria > Rhodospirillales > Rhodospirillaceae > Magnetospirillum > Magnetospirillum sp. XM-1. Next base: position 4,693,919 of record NZ_LN997848.1, on the reverse strand, counting down.
CGCGCTGCTGCTGAATGCGGGATGGCCTGGGTCGCAAGATCGTCATGGGTCCATGTTCGAGCAGCCATAGCTCGGCGTCAATCCGAGTGGCCAAGGCCATCGGATTTTGATTGTTCCTGGATCTCGATCCAGATTTCCGATCGCATTCTGGTGATCTCGTCGAGCCCACCTCGGAGGGCATCGATTTCCTCCTGGTCCATGGTCGCTACAATTTCCTCCTCGGTCGCCTTGGCTATCTTTTCCAGCTGCAACATGAATGTGACCAGGGCTGCGGGCGTAGGCTGACGACCCCTGGACAGAGTCGAGCTGCACCATGACGCCTGTCGGCTAAATAGTCGGCTAAACGACCTCTGGTCAGAGACAACCCCCAGGTCGCGGCATTCGTTGTAAAGGCTTCGTAAATCCCGCATCACATTCCTCCTTGGCTGTGTGTGCAGGTATTTATCTATTGACGCCACTGACGAATGCCGCAGAACAGCGGCATCGCAAAAACGTTCGTTTGTGAGAAAATATTTGTGTCGTGGTCTTTTGCGTGATTAACGGAGGTGTTATTATATCAAAACTGTCTCTCAAAACATGCATCTCAATTCGTCGGTAATTGAATGAGTATTGAGAAGGAGGGGGGGATGTTTGTCGGTTACGCCAGAGTTTCGACCCAGGACCAGTCGCCGCAACTGCAACTCGACGCCCTTGGTGGTGCCGGTTGTGAGCGGATTTTTTCCGAACATGCCTCCGGCGCCCGCGCCGATCGCCCCGAGTTGAAGGCCGCCTTGGACTTCGCTCGCAACGGCGACACGGTGGTGGTGTGGAAGCTGGATCGGTTGGCTCGATCGACCCGGCAGTTGATCGAGACTGTCGATATGCTCGACGGGCGTGGGATCGGTTTACGGTCTTTGACCGAAGCGATCGACACCACCACCGCCGGGGGGAAATTGATCTTCCACGTTTTTGCGGCGCTCGGGGAGTTCGAGAGAAGTTTGATCATCGAGCGGACCAAGGCCGGATTGGAGGCGGCCCGCAAGATAGGCAGAGTTGGTGGTCGGCCTCGCTCCCTGTCTGATCAGGATGTGGTGGCGGCGCGAGCCATGTTGGCTTCCCCGGTGATTACTGTTGAGGAGGTGGCCCGGCGCCTCAATGTTTCGACGGCCACTTTGTATCGCCACCTGCCTGGTGGGCGTGGTGGTGGTGGCCTGGATCTTCGACCTGCGGGCTGATGTGGTGGTGGCTGTGCTCGCGGATTAGGCTGGTGCCCAGGGAGCCGGTTAAGGCCACACTAAGTAAATGGCCAATCCATTTACTTAGTGATTACTAAGTGCAAGCTGTTGATTTATAATGATAATTTCGAATTTAGTAACTAAGTAAACTAAGTAAGAGAAAAACCATTTATAGAAATGAAAAATATTATTTTCTGTTTTATGCGGAGCTCTTGAATCTACCTACTTAGTTTACTTAGTAGCCATGGAGTTCCGCGAAAATGGCGGAATTGCTGGGGTTTGCGGAGCATCCAACTAAGTAAGAGCTCCGCCACCACGTCAGTTATACCGAGGCGGGTCATCTGGGGTGGCGATTCGTGGTCGTCGCATCCTGAGGCGTTCGCCTTAACCGCCTGATGGCCAAGAGCTTCGCATCTGCTGGCTGTGACCGGCGCATGATTGCATCGTTTAGGGGATTGCCTTTTAACAAGGCTCCTGACCAGCAAGTCTGCTGAACCGACCAATTTGTCACATTTTGTATATCTCTAATGTATTAACCTCATCTCAATTGAGGTGTACGGTATTGCCTGATCCGTAATCGCGTTGCGACACGATCTTGTTGGTCGCAGCCGATCTGGCGTTCGCCTTGAGGTGTGGGATGCTGACCAATATAAAAATTCTAAACAAGATTCTTCTGGCGGTTGGTCTTCTGGCATTGGTAGCGGCTGGTGCTGCTCTTTTCGCTGGAATGGAGATCAGGGTCGTAGGTAAGGGATATAACGACTTAATAGATAATGACTCGAAGGGCTCCATAGCTCTTGCCCGAGCCAATCAGCGCACTGTTGCCCTTGGTTTTTATACATTTAAACTTGTTACTGAAAAAGACATGTCGAAGAAGGAGTCAATAACTAAAGAAATAGAAAAGGTAAGGGAAGAATTTTTTAAGTTCTCAAATACTGGGATTGAGAGCCTTCCTGCCCATAAGGATGCCTTGTTAGCGATACAAAGCCAGTATAGCTCTGCTTATGAAATATATAAAGGTATTGCCAAAATAAGCATGGCTGGAAGTACGGATGCGTCAATTGATATGACAGTCAATAAACTCGAGCCAGCCCTAACAGCATTGAGATCGTCTTTTTTTAGTATCAATAACAAAATTATTGATTCAACAGAGAGGCAGGCTGATAGACTGGAAGATGAGACGAAGACTATCATATTAACTGTTTATGCATCGATAGCAGCTGGCATAATTTTTGCCTTAATTGCTGCATATTTTATTGCACAGCGGGGAATTGTTTCACCGATTCTCAGCCTTTCTGGATCGATGGATCAACTGGCTGCCGACAACCTGACCGTAGATATTCCCGGAGTCGGACGAGGTGACGAGCTTGGTCGGATGGCTGCTGCCGTTCAGGTCTTCAAGCAGGCAGGGCTCGACAATAAGCGGCTTCGAGCGGAGCAGGAAGAAAGCAAGAAGCGAGCTGAGCTTGAGCAGAAAGCTGCCATGAGAGCCATGGCTGACAGCTTTGAAGCCAAGGTTGGGGGGGTGATCAACGCCGTCACTGCTGCCATCGTTCAACTCCAGGCGTCCTCGAAGCAGCTTGCCGCCACTGCGACCGAAACCAGTTCACAGGCAACCACGGTCGCTGGAGCTGCGGAAGAAGCCTCTAGCAACGTGGCAACGGTAGCCTCTGCTACTGAGGAACTCACTGCATCCAGCAACGAAATAGCCGGTCAGATGGAGCGTAGCCAAGTGGTTGCCTCCCAAGCTGATTCCGAAGCTCGACAAACCTCTCAACTTATCAACAATCTGGCTGAGAGCGTTGCCAGCATCGGTGCCATTGTAGGCTTGATCACCGACATCGCTTCGCAAACCAACCTGCTGGCGCTTAACGCCACTATCGAAGCTGCCCGTGCTGGAGATGCTGGTAAGGGCTTTGCCGTTGTTGCCAATGAGGTCAAGACCCTGGCAAATCAGACTGGCAAGGCAACGGATGAGATCACCGCCAAAATTTCCCAGATCCAATCCGGCACCCAAGAAGCGGTGAAGGCAATTGCTTCAATCACTCATGTGATCACCGAGATCAATTCCATTGGATCGACGGTTGCAGCTGCCGTCCAGGAACAGACTGCTGCCACGGGAGAAATCGCCCGAAACGTTGATCAAGCCTCGCTTGGTACTCAGGAGGTGTCTCGCAACATTGGCATGGTCGAGGGAGCGGCTCGGGAAACTGGCGGAGCTGCCGAGCAGATCAATGAGTCCGCATCCGAACTGGCTCTTCAAGCTAATAACCTTCAGAAAGAGGTTCAGACGTTCCTGAGAAGTGTCCGTACTGGGTGAGGCATGTTCGCAAGCGTCTCGGAAAAGCCGCCATTTGGCGGTTTTTTGTCAGCATCCGGTGAGCCCGATGAGCTCCGCAGGTGAAGGATACTTTGATCAGGCTGCCTGACTATCGGCGGCGTGTAGCCGGGGTCCCATGACCCAATGAGGCCAGATAATATCCATGAATTTGCCCCATCCCATTTGGGGGTAGTGGCACTGCGTGCTGGCACATTATAAGGAGCAGACGCCCTACATGTTAAGTGTCGAGCGATCCTCCTTATTTTCAGGCTACAGGCCAAAGCTTGGGCCAATACTAATTTATGGGAACGATGACGTGCTGTCCGGCCTTAAGATAAAACAACAAATTGCACTGATTCTGATTCTTCCAATCTTTGGCATTGCTGTCTATGCGATTCATGATTCGTTGCATCGGATTAGTTCAATACGATCTACTTTGAACTTTGAAAAATTTATCGACATCTCTAATCTCGTCACTGACACCATTCACGAGCTTCAACTAGAGCGTGGCCTCACTGTCGCTAAGGGATCACAAGATTTTCAGAATGCTAAGGTGCGGTTAGAGGATCAGCGGGAGAAGACTTCCTCTACAATCAAGGCGCTGCAATCGGCTGTCGATCGCAGCAAGCAAAGTCTTCTGTTCACAGACGATCTGAGCTCAAATTATGCCTTCATCGACGGTTTGTCCGCCGCCGTGGGCACCCTCCGAGACTTGTCGGAGGATACCCGCATCGACCACACCACGGCATTTGCCAATTATACCAACATCATTTCAGGACTCATGTCGTTGTCATCGATCGGCAGGATCTACGCGGCGGATGCGCAGTCTGCATTGGATTTGTCTGCTCTGTTCCTGATAGCCGATGTAACCGAGACACTTGGAAGGTCTCGGGGTACGGGGGTTAATGCCTTTTGGGGCAAGGGTAGTTCGGAAGAAAGGAGAAGAGATGCGCTGACACTGGCGCGCAAAGGGGAAGATGCCATTTCTGTGCTGGAGACATTCGCCAGACATCAGGGCATCAAGCCGCTCGCATCTCAGATGAAAAGCAGCGAGTTCAAGAGCCTGTCGGCCACCATAAATCAGATGACCGATCGTCTGAATAAAGACACAGGCTCTGTCAATGCAGATGAATGGATCAAGGCGACCTCCGAACGGATAGCCCTTCTGCGTGACGTCGAGACTATCCTTGAGAACGATCTGCGGTCGCATGCCGGGACGTTGATCAGGGACAACTTGATCTCCATCATACTTGACCTCACGGTCATGGGCATTTTAATCACCACTGCCGTCGTGATTGCGTTACGGCAATCCCTCTCTTTATCCAAGTCTCTTGCCACCATCAGCAGAGACATGCAGGCTTTAGCAAGTGGGAAACTTGATCAGAATATCACTGTTTCCAGTCACCCAAATGAGATCGGAGAAATTACGCGCAACATCGAGAAGTTCAGAGAAACACTGATACTCAACGCCGAGCTTTTTCAAGTTAATGAATATGTCGCCGAGAGGCATAAGAATGCGACCGAGATCCTGAACGCGGCAATCGATGCGATTGGTGAAGGGTTCGTAATCTATGATGATCAAGACAGATTGCTGATGTGCAACGAGAAGTACCGTGAGATTTATGCTGAATCAGCCGATCTGTTTCAGGCCGGGACGACGTTCGAGGAGATTATCCGGACCGGGGCCGAACGCGGCCAGTACGCTGAAGCGGAAGGACGCATCGATGAATGGGTGCAAGAGCGTCTTGATGCCCATCGACGTGGTGGAAAGCGCATCATCCAGAAACTTGGCAACGGAAGATACATTCGAATTGAAGAACGGATCACGCCGCAAAATTATATCGTCGGCGTTCGGGTGGACGTCACCGACCTTCAACTAGCGCGCCTTGATGCCGAAAAAGCAAACCAGTTCAAATCACATTTTCTCGCCAATATGAGCCACGAGTTACGAACTCCAATGAACGGGATATTGGGCATGGCACATCTCGCACTCAGCCAAGATCTGCCAAAGGATGTGCATAACCATATAGAGACCATAGAGCAGTCCACCAAGCGCCTGCTGGGCGTCGTAAACGACATTCTTGATTTCTCCAAAATCCAGGCGGGAGGACTTTCGATTGAGACGGAACCGTTCGATATCCGCACACTGATCCAAGATCAACTCGCACTGGTTAATCACGCTGCCGACGCCAAGGGGATCAATCTTGCCGTCGAAATTGACAATGACATCCCGCCGATTCTGATCGGCGACCCGTTCAGAATTGGCCAGATCGTCATGAACTATCTCGGCAACGCCATCAAGTTCACCGATACGGGCTCCGTCGTGGTCAAGGTTTCGCAGGCATCCGCCGGAGATGACGATCTGGCTCTAACTGTCTCGGTATCGGATACCGGCATCGGGTTGAGTGACGAACAGAAGGCCATGCTGTTTTCGCCGTTCGTCCAAGCGGAATCCTCTATATCCCGACGATATGGCGGCACTGGGCTAGGATTATCGATCTGCAAGGAATTGGCTGAGTTGATGGGAGGGTATGTCAGCGTTGAGAGCGCACTCGGCAAAGGCAGCACATTCCATTTCACTGTGAATCTCAGGCGTTCCGCCACTGGAGGTGGAAAACATGAGGAAAACCGCCCCAAGCGTTCTGGCGCCAAAAGTGCCCAGAACTACGAGATTCTGAGAGGGACGCGCCTGCTACTGGTGGAGGACAACGACGTTAATCAAAAGGTTGCGTTGGGCATCCTAGGTGCCGGCGGAATATCCGTCGACATCGCAGGCAATGGCGCTGAGGCCATTTCAAAAATTGAAGTGAACGATTACGAAATCATCCTGATGGATTTGCAGATGCCAGTCATGGATGGGCTGACTGCCACCAGGAAAATTCGCGAACACGAAAAGTATGCCGATCTTCCGATTATCGCCATGACCGCAAACGCCATGGCTGAGCATCGGGCTCAATGCATCGACGCGGGGATGAACGATTTCATCAGCAAGCCATTCAACCCAGCCGATTTATTCCGGACCATATGGAAGTGGGTAACGGGGGAGAGCGACGCCGAGATGTTTGGTGCGCTTAACTTCGATGACGGCGACATTCAGTTGCCGGGCCAGATTCCTGGCTTAGACATCCGTGCAGGTTTACGCCGGGTTGCAGGGATGAAGGGGCTTTACCTCAATACCCTTCGGAGCTTCGCTGAACAGCAAGGCGATTCAGTCTCTCGAATCCGCGTAGCCCTTAGTGAAGGCGACGTCAAAAGGGCTGAACGGGATGCCCATACCCTGAAGGGGCTCGCCGGGATCATTGATGCTTACGATGTGCAGAAACATGCCGAATACGTTGAAGCCGCTTTTTCCAACAGTGATGTAGAGGCTGGCTTGGCGCTACTGGACAAGTTAGATGCTGCACTTGCACCACTAATTGGGTCCATATTAGTGCACACAAGCAAAAATGTCAGAGCTAAAAATAACGAGCCTATTGATACTGATTGTTGCAGTGAAAACACTGCATTTCATACGGACATAAACCTCGACTCCGCCTTAGAAAAGGCATCAAAGCTGAAGCAGCTGATTTGTCAAGCTGACACCGGCGCCCTCGAAGCGATAGATGATCTGACAAGCATATTGGATGAATCTGATTTATTAGGCATGTGCGAAGAGCTTGACCGTTCTATTAAATGCTTTGATTTCAAGAAAGCAGAAAAAATAATTGATAACATTCTTGATAAAATTTTGCACACCAAGGATTGATCGATATGACCTTGGAAAAGCCGACGATACTCATTGTTGATGATGAGATTCAAAATATCAGAGTTCTATCTGAATTCCTCAAAAATGAATTTCGTATCATTGCAGCCACCAATGGAGAGGGGTCGCTTTTCCGAGCAAACGCGATACCGCAGCCTGATGCAATATTGCTCGATATTATGATGCCTGACATGGACGGCTATGAGGTTTGCCGGAGACTAAAGGCAGATAAAGCTACTACGAATATTCCTATTATTTTTATGTCCGCAATGGTCCAGTTAACTGATGAGATTAAGGGCCTGGAGCTTGGGGCTGTTGATTATATCACAAAGCCCTATTCACTCCCCATAGTTCGAAGTCGGCTACAGACCCATGTCCGACTCAAGCAAGCGCGGTTTGATGCGATACGGGCAGCCCGATTTGCAGCTGCGGGCCAGTTGGCAGCAGGCATTGCACACGAAATCAATACGCCCCTTCAATATATTGCTTCAAATATTATATATATTCAAAATGAGGTAAGTGAATTAATTAATGCGATTAAGGAAGGCAAATTAATAGACTTGCAAGCCGCCTGCGCGGAATCGGAGCTGCAAGAGGCAATCATTGATTTAAGGCGCGGTGTTTCCCGGATATCTGACATTGTTTTGGCAACAAAAGATTTTTGTTCGCAGAATGATGCTGAGATGCAATACGTAGACATAAACAATTTAATCAATAATGTTCTGTTGATTGGCGTCAGATTAATTGGAAATAATCATCACCTAGACGTGTGCCTTGATTCAGATCTGCCGCCAATTTCCTGCCACCCTGGTAGGATGAGTGAAGTTATTATGAGTTTGATTCAGAACGCCGTTCAGGCTGTTCTCCCGGAGCGTAATGGCGATATTCGTATCTTGACCAAGCGCCACGGAGACTGGGCAGAAATCCATGTCATGGACAACGGCGCAGGTATACCGCCAGAGATTCGAGACCATATTTTTGATCCATTTTTCACAACCCGCGATGTTGGATTCGGGCAGGGATTGGGTTTGGCTATTGTGTACGACACCATCACCAAACTGGGAGGGACCATCTCAGTGAAAGATGGCCCAGCAGAAGGTTCCGTTTTTACAATTAGGCTTCCAGTCGATGGCAGCCAGACAGAAACTCCAAATCCGTAAGGGATGGATTATGAGCAGCAACAAGAAATATGGCGTAGTGGTGGAAGATTCGCAGCCGATGCGACATCTGATCAAACTGGCATTAGAATCCCTTGGAATTAGTCACTGTATTGAGGCTGAGAATGGGGCAGAGGCTATTTCAGCGTTGAAGGCACATGGCGCAAACATTGTCATCATGGATTGGCAAATGGACGTAATGGACGGCATGGAGTGCACTCGCCAAATCCGTGCGGGCATTGATGGGGTCGATCCCAAGCTTCCTATCATTCTGCTCACAGCGATGGTCAGTGAGGAGGCGAAAGAGGCTGCTTACGCAGCAGGAGCGAATTTGTTCATGGGCAAGCCGTTCTCGCTTAAGCAGTTGAACATTGGCATCGCCAAGGTCATGGCAGAAGCATCTCGATAGGCTGGTCACCGACGGGATCCGGGCGTGGCCATGTGTGGTGTCATCTCCCTGATGCAGCTGCATTCTGTAGGCAAAGCTTCCCCTTCCGCTTGCCCGGTAAGACGATGCTTTAGTTATTGGAATCTAAAATCTGATCCCAAAAAACACGTCTTGCAACTTGCCTATATCGGATTCTGACAAGTCCCAGTTTACCTATTAAGTCCGCGTATAGCTTAGGTGCCTTTGATCTGCTATCTCTTTAAAAGATAACCCTGAGTGCCAATCTCAGTCCCGGTTCCACACTATGGCAGTGGAGGCCACTATTTCTCACCGTACACTTTGCCTAAGTTTTCCCTCAGATCGATAAAAACCATTCGGGGGATCGGAAGCTCTGTTTTTCACAGGTGAAGTTCTCCCGCAGACCATTCTGTTTATTATAAACGTCCAGAATCACGACGCCTTGTTATTGATTTGCCATCGCAGGCTAGGTGAGAATAAACAACATGCCACCTTATTTTGCTTTATCGATTCGGGCGACCATAACGTCATTAACCCTTCGACTTGCTGCGAACTCAACAAATCCGTCATCACGGATCGACATGGAACAGTTCGCAAACCCACCGTGTCTTTTGTATTTATACAAAATACCAAATACCCTCGCAAATGACAATTTATGTGATAGCCAGACCAGACGAATTGCTCATATTCATGTGTCTTTGTAGTGCTGTGTATTTGTTGATAGCCGACAGCATGATTAACGTCCAAGAGCAATACCTAAACTTCCATGGCGGACTGCGCCACCAGTAATCAATCTCAGGCGCGGCTGTTTTAGGTCATATTTGGCACCGCTGAATTGATAAATACTGAAAGGTGCCGCCCAATGGAATGGTGAGGCATCGCGATTACTTTTGTATACATGATGAAATGAATTAATGAAAAAAGTGCGGGGCGGGCATATCGTCAGTTCATGCCCAATCGCACAAGGAGATAATCATGAGTGTTACAAATGTAGTTGGAAACTATATGGCAAAGCTGTGCTCTGCTAATTACGCAATGGCGACGCTTGATTCAGAGCTATTTTCATTGGCCTCTCCGCCAATCTTTGAGGGGCTTGATGTTATTATTTTGCGACTTAGCAATGATGCTGCGGCCGAATTGCTTCGGTCGGTCCGTCGCCGCGGAGATGTCATCCGGCGGGCGTGCACCGGTCAGCGGTGGATGGGCGCCGTTGAGGATGTCTGTCTGATCACCGCTAATCCAGGGCGTAGAAGTGAATTGGCTGCGATTGGGAAGACAATTTCTGACAATATAATAAAGCTATAGGGTGATAAAATGAATGACTATGTGAGTTGGCGAAATATAAGTCATGATGTAGTGGGGCGTGTGCAGGAGAATTGCGGGTGTTTTATTAAAGATCTTGGTCGCATATTTATGCATGACGTGATTAATATGCAAGCTAGTGGAAGAGTGCTTCTGGCAATCCCACTGTATGAGGATGGGGGCGATAACTATCATCTTGTTTGCAATTTAATTACAAAGTTAAAAATATACGTCGGAATTGCACACGTTGAAAAATGGGAAATATTACGCCATTTATCAGGTCGCTTTGGCGTCGCGCCTACTTATTGCAAAGTATGGTGTGATTATTGGCTTTTGTCGTTTGAATCGAAACGTGATGCTGTACGATTCCGCCTAAAATACCCCGAGAGCGACTTAGAGCCATTCAAGCCGCATGGCATAATAGACCGCGCTAAGATGCGCAGCCGCGTTCAAAGTGCCGGAAGGGTCCGGCGTGGCCCAATTTATTCCGAGGAGGAGCAGGCGAGGCGGGACGCCGCGGATGGTGGACTTCGATTGGTTATGCTGAAAATATGGGGTGAAGTTAAAAAGTGGGCGACCGTGAATCGGCGCCATCATGCGTTAGACTTACGGCAGGCAGTAAGGAGTTACATTGAGACAAAAAATGCAGAGTTAATCGTGGCGGAGTTATCATGTTTTGCTAAGTCAGGGCATTATATCGATAATGTACTTCAAATATTGAGTGATGTTGGCATCAATGTTGCAGATCATGTTCGGGGGAAGATAGACGATGACAAGGTTAGTGCAAAGAAATCTCAGATGCTTATGGATATGATAAGGCAGGCGGTCGCAACGTCGTTATGACGCGGTAATTTGCTTGGCATCTCAAGGAGGAATGTAGTGGTTGATCAAAAGGTATCTTTTGCTGCTCGCATCGTGGCGGCCTATTTGCGAAATCACGAGATCCCCATCACCGATCTCCCTGAGCTCATCAAGGCTACCTACGCAGCTTTGGTCGGAGCCGAAGCGTCATCCCCGCTCGAAGCGGATCGTCCTATCCCGGCAGTACCTATCAAAAAGTCCATAACGCGCGATTTTGTCAGCTGCCTTGAGTGTGCCAAGAAGCAGAAGATGCTTAGGCGCCATTTGGCGACCGCGCATGGCCTCTCTGTCGAGGAATATCGGGCCAAATGGTCTTTACCAGCCGATTACCCCATGGCCGCCCCAAGCTACGCCAAAAAGCGCTCGGAGATGGCCATTAAGATTGGCCTTGGGCGGAAACCCAAGACGACTGTTGCGAAAAATGCTGCCGCCGACGCGGAGGAGTGAGAAGGCACCCCACACTTATCCTGCTTCAAGATGGGCCAAGCCAAATGGGTGACGGGCCGAGAGCATATCGGCGAAGGTGTTGGGTTCTGTCTAGATTTGGATAATGGACGCTACGAAGTCACATTACCCCCAGGATCCACCCCTCTATTTGAGCCGCTTGCGGACTTTTCGCGAGTAGTTCGAGTTGGTGAACCGAATTTACCTCGTGCATTTTCCCAGACCTGCCGTTTGCCGGTATCGCGCAGCAATTTGCTGATGGTGGGTGCGTCGAACGCGGCAAGGCCATCACTGGTGCCAACGCCGCGATCTTTCACGATCTGTTTCAGCGATTGCCAACGTCGTGGATCAGCGCGACGACGGCTGATCAGATCACCCACAGGGTCGTAGGCGGCCCCGACCAATTCTATTGCCTGATCTAATGTTGGTGTAATGGGCGGAATGTTAAATCCGGCGTGTTCCCGGTAAGTTAAGTCGATTTCATCGCAGTCAGCCTTATCCCGGCTGTTCCAAAGGATGCACTCTGATGTGATGTCAAGTACCAGGGCGGGCTTGTACCCCTTCTTATCCAGCGCGTTTGCAATCTGTTCGTTGGACAGCCACTCCCGGCGGGAATTAACTATTTCAACCATCGTTAGGACAACATGCTGCTTGAATAGCATTGCATGTGGGCGCTCTGCTTTTGCACCTTTTATTAAGCGAGCATGCAGTTCGAGATAGGATTGCATGAGCATGCGGCGATTCTGTGCCAACAAAACTGGATGTCCCGCCAAATCTATTGGGGGGATAAAGTCGTCAAGGCAACGTGTTGTGCAGAATATAATCTGCTCGTTCATAAGCAAAGGTCTAAGCGGAGCGATTTGTCTCAGCCGCTCAGCTATGTCAAGATCAGTGTCAATGATTAGCACAAATGGAAGCCAAATTACCCCCACGTAATTGCGATCATTTAGGGCGTTCATGACGAAGTTTATGATTGCATCATCGTCTGTGGAATTGAAAGACCGCCCCAGATGCAATCCGCAGCAATTTGTGATGTATCGGGCGCGGTCAAATTCAGCGTATTGCCAATCAGGGTCACGGATCGCAATCGCGGAATCTGGAAACATATGGCCTCTGTTGCAAAAGCTGCTCTCACATAGGATCGCTCGCTCCATCATTTAAGATGCTGACATCGCGGATCGGACAAATGAACCGCTGACATCTGGACCTGGAGCGACAATGACCACCAGCAGCATGGTAGCCGATCTTACCCTTCTCGTCCTGCGGAGCAATGTCAAGGCGTAGGGCGCTCACGGCTCAAGCTCACAACTCAATCAGAACTTAGTATTACAACCGCGTCGGGTGATTGCTGGCGCTAACAGAGGAGGCTTGTCTGCAATGGACTCCAATGACTTCGATAACGATTTTGGCCGCCAGTTTGCCCTGGTCGCCAATCACACCCCAGAACAGGTGTGTAATGTCGCCGCTGATCTAATGGTGTGGCCCCTTGCGATATACCGGGAAAGGCCATCCCAGGTTCGGTTTCGGCTCTACACATCAACGATTCTTGCCGATGGCGGCGAGGTCGATGACGGAGGTTTCGTCGTTGGCTCGTGGCCCCCCATCCCCTGATGCTCTCCCCGAACATAGCCAACGGATTTACATTGGCGACGGGATAACCCCAATTTCCCTGGAGGCTAAAGGGCAGTGATCGGTGGCAGCGCTATCACCACGATCTCGATGATAATGAACAGGGTCGTTCCTGTCGCTGTTGTCGCCCTGTTGCAGTGCGGTACGTGTGCGAAAAGTTCTCTTGGAATCTGATGGAAGCCCCGAATGGGGCTGCCACCTATTAGGACAGACAGTGGAGATGCAGAATGAAGCGATATCTGACGACCAAGGAAGTTGCCACCTTGGCTCGGTTGTCCACCAGGACCATTGAACGGCTCCGTGCCCTTGGGCGTGGACCGAAGTTTTTTCGGGTGGGTGGAAAGGGGGTGCGCTACGCGGAAATTGACGTTCACGCTTGGATCGAAAAGCATCCGGTTGAGCAGGGATGACGGTCCGCTCAAACAAAAGCCCCGCCATCCCGGCGGGGCTTTTTCGTTTCGGCCTGCAGCAGCTTAACTGACTCTTTGATGACTTCTGCTGCTTTCCTATCCGATCAACACGTTGAAAAAAAACAAGAAAAATACCTTGAAAATTGGTGCGGCCAAGAAGACTCGAACTTCCACGGGTGTTACCCCACAAGCACCTCAAGCTTGCGCGTCTACCAGTTCCGCCATGGCCGCGTTCTCCGGTAGCCTCGAAGGGCTTGCCAACGAGGAGAGAGGGGAATACCAAATCACCTCGGACGAATCAAGCGCGGTCTCCCGGTGTCCATGATGAATTCTCCCGTCGAGTGGCGGATTTCCGATTCTCCCGTCGATTATCCCCAGGCGGTCGCCGCCATGGAGGAGCGCGTCGCCGCCATCCGGGCCGGCACGGCGCCGGAACTGGTGTGGCTTTTGGAGCATCCGCCGCTCTATACGGCGGGCACCAGCGCCGACCCTCGGGATCTGGTCGATCCCGACCGTTTTCCAGTCTATGAGGCGGGGCGCGGCGGGCAGTACACCTATCACGGCCCGGGACAGCGGGTGGCCTATGTGCTGCTCGACCTGAAGAAGCGCGGCGCCGACATCCGGGCCTATGTCTGCAATCTCGAGGAGTGGATCATCCGCACCCTGGCGCGCTTCGTGGTCAAGGGCGAGCGCCGGCCGGGCCGCGTCGGCATCTGGGTGGACAGGGGAGGCGGGCGCGAAGACAAGATCGCCGCCATCGGCGTGCGGGTGCGCCACTGGGTGACCTTCCACGGCATCGCGCTCAACGTCGACCCCGATCTTACCCACTTCGAGGGCATCGTGCCCTGCGGCATCCGCGAGCATGGCGTCACCTCGCTGTGGGACCTGGGCCTCACCCCCACCCTGGACGACGTGGATTGCGCCCTGATGGCCACCTTCCCCGAGGTGTTCGGCGCGGCGACCTCGAACGGTTGCAATTCGTCATAAAGGTGCTTCGCCGTTGTTGCCGTGTTCAATGGCGAACGGAAATTCTGACATCATCGGGCCCTATACTCCCCGCCCAGGATGGGTGATTTGGAAGGGTGTGCGATGATCGTTCCCGGCACTTGCGGCGCCTGCCGCCACTACCAGGATTGCCAATGCCAGCGGAGCGGATCGCCCTTTGCCGGCCGTTCGCTGTGGGCCCTGGCCTGTCTCGGCTGTCACGGCTACGAGCGCAGCGGCGTTGCCGCCACGCCGGTGCCGCCCGAGGCCTTGGCCGCCGTTCTCCGCAATACGTAGGCTTCAGCGCGGGACGGAGAAATCCACCGGGCAGGCCGGTCCATCGGGTTCGGCGGGCCGCTCGGGCCAGACCGGGTCGTGGGCGGCCATGGGCGGGCTGGGCAATTCCCAATAGGCGCGGGTTTCCTCGAAGCGGGCCACCGCTCCCAGAAAACGCAGCGGCCCGTCGGCGGTGTCGCGGGTCAGTTCCATGGCGCGGATGGTTTCCGGCGGCACGCTGATACCCTCCGGCTTGGGATTGATGCGGCCCAGGAACTGAATCCACATGGCGGTGCGCGACAGCGAGACCCGGACGTGGTAGCTGCCGCCTTCGGTCGCCCGGCGCAGCAGCGCCACCGCCATGCCGTAGGCGGCCAGGTATCCGGTGATGTAGTCGTTGGGAATCACCGGGCTGACCTTGGGCTCGGCGACCGAGCCGTCGGCCACCGCCATGCCGGAGACCGCCTGGGCCAGCTGTTCCCAGCCACGGCGGCCGCTCCACGGCCCGCCCTCGCCATAGCAGCTGAGCGACATGCAGATGATGCCGGGCCGCAGCCGCGCCGCTTCCTCCACCGAGAAGCCCAGGCCGGCGACGGCGCCGGGACGGAAGTTCTGGGCGAAGATGTCTGCCTCGGCCAGCAGGGCGCGCATGCGCCGGGCTTCGGGCTCGCGCTTCAGGTCCATCACGGTGGACCGCTTGCCGTGGCCGGTATCGAGGATGAAGGCGGGAATGATCGGCCGTTCCGGGGCGCGGATGCGCAGCACCGAGGCGCCCTGCTCGGCCAGGGTGCGGGTGGCGGTCGGCCCGGCCAGCACGTCGGTCAGGTCGATGACGCGGATGCCCGACAGCGGCCGCGTGGCGGGACGCAGCGGCTCGGGCGGGCTGTCGCCGATGCGCTCGACGCTGATCAGCGGCTGGGTGGCCAGCCAGACGCCCTGGGGATGGGCCTGCCATTCCTCGCGGCTGCGGCCCACCGCCCCGCACAGGCCGCGTTCGGCGATGGCGTCTTCCAGCGCGAAGGAATCCCACTCGGCCACCCGGGTGCGGATACTCTCGATGGAGTTGGGACAGTCCAGCAGTTCCAGCAGGCCGTTGCGCAGATGGGGATAGCCGGCATGAAGGTGAATGGCCCGGCCGTCGCGGCAAGGGTGAAAGTTGGTCAGGGGATAGGCGATGTCGGTATAGGGCACGGGATAGCCGCGCCGGGTCATCAGCAGAACGGATTCCAGGGAGATGGCGGCGGCTCCGGCATCGACCGTGACCCGTTGCCGGCGGCCGCTGCGGCGGCGCCAGATTTCGGCGATGGCCGCGCTATGGGCGGCCAGGACCGCCGCCGCCGCCTCGCCCACCCGATGGGTGGTGGGGAAATACGGGTCGCTGCCGGTGATCTCGATGGCGCCGCCGGGCCGTTCCTCCAACCCACCCAGGGTCAGAAGCTCATCGAGGGCGCCGGCGCTGGATGAAGGGCTGATCCTGGATATCTGGGCTGATGAAAAACAACCTTTCATAGCTCTATTCTCATAGTTGAAATTGTTGAGCGCATGACAAAAGATACACCTCCTTAGAAGGGTGTGGAAGCGCGTTGAGGTCATACTCTGTCGAGAAACGTCATACAGGGATACAATGTGTACCCGCATGGCTGCCGGGATGATTGATGGCAGGAACCATCTTCCACCGGAGCGGCATGAACCGCTCCGGTGATGCTCACGCCGTCACGACATGGTCAGTAGGCGTAGCCGATCTTCAGCATGGTCAGCCAGTTGTCGGCGCTCGACGCGCCGCCCACCCGTTCGTCGCCGGCCCACTGATAGCGGCTTTCCAGGCCGATCATCAGCTGGCCCGCCGTGTAATAGGCGCTGGCGCCCAGTTGGGCCGTCAGCATGTCGGGGCTGGGACCCGTATCGCTGTGGGTGAAGGCCCAGCCGATTCCCGGTCCACCGCCGATCCACATGTTGTCGATGATGGGGATCATGTAGTGGGGGTTGAATTCCAGGGTCTGGAGCTCAAGTCCGCCATGATCGAAGCGGTTGTAGCTGAACTGGTCGCGGATCTTGCCATAGGGCAGCTGGATCAGCGGATCGTCGATGGCGATCTCGAAGCCGCCGGCCAGGCCGCTGCCCACGGAGGAATCGGGAACCAGAACCCCCATCTTGAGGGCCACGGTGGTGTTGGGGGACCAGCCGGGCTGCGAAGCTGCCGGAATGGCCCATTCGCCGCCCCAGGCGGGCAAGGCGATGGCCGTCAGGGCGAGGGTGGCGGCGAGGAGAAGACGTTTGCGCATGGCGGACCTCCCTGACTTGGGTGGAACGCGCTCTTAATGGATCGAGTCTGGGCCTTGGCCGCCCACGCTTCAATGAACCGCCTCACACAGCCGCATTGCAGGAATAGCGGGACAGGCGTTGCGTCGCCCGGTGGGTTCGGCCACACTCCGCCCCATGTCCGATCCCTTCGCCCTTGACGACGAGGCGCCCTCCGCGCTGTCTTTCCCCCGTGCATCCGGTCCCCGGCCGGTGCCGCTGGACGCCCCTTGGCTGAAGGGGCTGAACCCCGAGCAGTTCCAGGCGGTGACCACCACCGACGGGCCGGTGCTGGTGCTGTCGGGGGCCGGCACCGGCAAGACCAAGGTGCTGACGTCGCGTCTGGCCCACATCCTGGCGTCGGGCCTGGCCCAGCCCTGGCAATGCCTGGCGGTGACCTTCACCAACCGCGCGGCGCGCGAGATGAAGGAGCGCGTCGGCCAGCTGGTCGGCCCGGTGGCCGACGGCATCTGGCTGGGCACCTTCCATTCGCTGTGCCTGCGCATCCTGCGCTCCCATGCCGAGGCGGTCGGGCTTTCCGGCGATTTCACCGTGCTGGACGCCGACGACCAGATGCGGGTCTTAAAGCAGGTGATGGCCGACGCCCATGTGGATGCCAAGGCCACGCCACCCCAGGGACTGATGGCCACCATCCAGCGCTGGAAGGACCGCGCGGTCACCCCCGACAAGGCGGCGGCCGACGGGGGCGCCGAGGGCCAGGCCAAGGCGCTGTACCGCGCCTACCAGGAGCGGCTCAAGGCTCTCAACGCCTGCGATTTCGGCGACCTGCTGCTGCATGTGCTGACCGTGTTCCTGTCCGACGCGGAAGCCCTGGCCCGCTGGCAGGGCCGTTTCCGCTACCTGCTGGTGGACGAATACCAGGACACCAACGTGGCCCAGTATCTGTGGCTGCGCCTGTTGGCCCAGACCCATCGCAACATCTGCTGCGTCGGCGACGACGACCAGTCCATCTATTCCTGGCGCGGCGCCGAGGTGGGCAACATCCTGCGCTTCGAGAAGGACTTCCCCGGGGCCAAGGTGGTGCGCCTCGAAAGCAATTACCGCTCGACCCCCCACATCCTGGCGGCGGCCTCGGCCCTGATCGCCAACAATGCCGGGCGGCTGGGCAAGACGCTGCGCCCCGGTCTGGCCCATGACGATTCCGCCATCGAGAAGATCCGCACCATGGCGGTGTGGGACGGCGAGGCCGAGGCGCGCCTCGTGGTCGAGGAGATCGAGGCGCTGCAGCGCAAGGGCGAGAAGCTGTCCTCCATGGCCATCTTAGTGCGCGCCGGCTTCCAGACCCGCGAGTTCGAGGAACGGCTGATCACCACCGGCATTCCCTATCGCGTCATCGGCGGACCGCGCTTCTACGAGCGGCTCGAGATCCGTGACGCCATGGCCTATCTGCGCCTGGTGGTCTCGGCCTCGGACGGGCTGGCCTTCGAGCGGATCGTCAACACGCCCAAGCGCGGTCTGGGCGAGGCCGCCATCCAGACCATCCACCTTGCCGCCCGCGCCGAGCAGGTGCCGCTGCTGGAGGCCGCCCGCCGGCTGACCGGCACCGACGAGTTGAAGCCCAAGCCGCGTCAGGCCCTGGCCAAGTTCGTCGAGGATGTGGACCGCTGGCGCTCGCTGCTCGATTCCATGCCCCACGCCGAGCTGGCCGCCACGATCTTGGACGAATCCGGCTATGTGGACATGTGGAAGGCCGACAAGTCGGCCGACGCGCCGGGCCGGGTGGAGAACCTGAAGGAACTGGTGGCGGCGCTGGAGGAATACGATTCGCTGCCCAGCTTCCTCGAACACGTGGCCCTGGTCATGGAAAACGATTCCAAGGCCGAAGCCGACAGCGTGGTGATCATGACGCTGCACGGGGCCAAGGGGCTGGAATTCGATTCGGTGTTCCTGCCCGGCTGGGAGGAGGAGGTCTTCCCCCATATCCGCGCTCTGTCCGAATCCGGCACCTCCGGGCTGGAGGAGGAGCGTCGCCTGGCCTATGTGGGGCTGACGCGGGCCCGCAAGCGGGTGCTGGTCACCTTCGCCGCCAACCGCCGCATCTACAACCAGTGGAAATCCCAGCTGCCGTCCCGCTTCGTCGAGGAACTGCCCGAGTCCCATGTGGAACGCTCGGGCGAGCGCGGGCTGTACGGCGGCGGGCTGGCGGAATCCAAGGCGGCCTGGAACGATCCCGCCTGGAGCCGTGCCCGCTTCGGCCAGCCCCGTGCGGCCGCCGCGCCCACCGCCTGGAGCCAGCCCAAGGCCCGTCAGAGCGAAGGCGGCTTCAAACCGGGCCAGCGGGTCTTCCACGACAAGTTCGGCAACGGCACCGTGCTGTCGCTGGACGGCAACAAGCTGGAGATCGCCTTCGACAAGGCGGGAACCAAGAAGGTGCTCGACAGTTTCGTTTCGGCGATTTGATCCTTTCGGAGTGATTTTGATGCCCCCCGTTTTCCCCGACATCTGGCGCCTGCGCCTCACCGTTTCCATGGAGACCCTTCCGGTGTTCGAGGAGGTGTTCGAGCGCCACGCCGAGGCGGTGACCATGTTCATGGAGGACCGCTCGGGCATCTCGGACGGCGAGTGCGACTGGTTCCTGGAGGGCTTCTCGCGCACGCCGCCCGACCGGACCGCCATCGTCGCAGGCCTGTCCGCCGTGGCCGCCGCCAACGGCATCGACGTCCCGCCGTTGGGCATCGAGATGCTGCCCAACGTGGATTGGGTGCTGGAGAACCTGCGTGATTTCCCCCCCATCGCCGCCGGCCGCTTCTTCGTCCACGGCTCCCACTGGGACGGCAAGCCGCCGGTGGGCTCCATCGGCATCGAGATCGACGCCGGCACCGCCTTCGGCTCGGGCGAGCACGCCACCACGCGGGGCTGCCTGCTGGCCCTGGATTCCCTGGTCAAGAAGCACCGCCGCCGGGCCGTGCTTGATCTGGGCTCCGGCTCGGGCATTCTCGGCATCGCGGCGGCCAAGTGCTGGGCCTCCATGGTGGTCTGCACCGATATCGACCCCTCGGCGGTCAAGGTCCTGGCCGGCAATGCCGCCAATAACGGTGTGGCCCGCTTCGTCACCGCCGTGGTCAGCGACGGCTACCGCAATCCGGTGGTGGGGCGCGGCAAGCCCTACGACCTGATCTTCTCCAACATCCTGGCGCGACCGCTGTGCCGCTTCGCCCCCGATCTCGCCACCCATCTGGCGCCCGGCGGGCTGGCGATCCTGTCGGGCTTGCTGGAGCGCCAGGAGCGCATGGTCATGGCCAATCACGAGCGCCAGGGCCTGACCCTGAAGCAGCGGATCGTCATCGACGGTTGGGCAACCCTGGTGATCGGACGCTGATCTCCGGTTCATACCTTAGACCGTAAGACATAGTGTCTATGACCTGAGATTCAGCCATAGGGCGACTTACCTGTCCTCAGTGATTTCCCGATTCGGGGAGGGGGACATGCCCATGTTTCGCCTGTCGCTGAAGATCCGGATTTTCGCCGCCGTCGGGCTGGTCGGGCTCGCCGCCATCGCCATGGCCCTGGTGGGCATCCGCTCCATGGCCACCTATCACCAGCATGTGATGGAGATGCAAGGCGCATCCCAGCGCGCGGTGATCGGCGAGAGGGTCAACGGGCTGATCAACGCCGTGGTGATGGATTCACGCGGCATCTACATGAGCCGGGACGCCAAGGAAGTGGAGAAATACGCTCCGCCTCTCCTCAAGAACGTCGCCGAGATCAACCGGCTGATGGCCGAGTGGACCGCCCTGGTCCCCGAGGCGGAGCGAAGCGCCTTCAAGCCGGCGATCGAGCATGCCGCCCAGTTCGCCGCCTTCCGCACCGAACTGGTGCGCCTGGGGCGCGAGGTCGGCGCGCCCCAGGCCCGGGTCTTCGGCGACAACGACGCCAACCGCGCCAACCGCCAGGAGCTGAACAAGCAGATCGAGATCCTGGCCTCCGCCAACGCCGCCCGGGTGGTCGAAGTGGTCAAGGGCCTGGACGATTTCTACGAAAGCCGCCTGCAGGCCATGGTGTGGCTGGCGGTGCTGGGACTGGCCGCCGGCATCGGCTGGGCGGCGTGGACCGCCTTCCGCCGGGTGTCGCAGCCCATCAACCGCCTGACTGAAACCATGCGGGACCTGGCCGGAGGGAATCTTTCGGTCAACATCCCCTCGGTCGAGGCCCATGACGAACTGGGCGAGATGGCGCGCGCGGTCCGGGTGTTCCGCGACGCCATGCGCGAGGCGGAAGCCTTGCGCGCCGCCCAGGAGCAGGAGCGGGACGCCGCCTTCGCCGAGCGCGTCGCGGCGCTGCAGAACATGGCCGAGACGGTGGAACTGGAGACCCGCGCCGCCGTCGAGCAGGTGGCCAGCCAGACCTCGCTGATGGCCGACAACGCCGGCCAGATGGCGCAATCGGCCGGCGCGGTGGGCGGCAGCAGCCAAAGCGTCGCCGCCGCCGCCACCCAGGCGCTGTCCAACGCCCAGACGGTCTCGGCCGCCGCCGAGCAATTGTCGGCCTCCATCCATGGCATCGGCGAGCAGATCGCCACCGCCAACCGCGTCACCGGCGGGGCGGTGGCCGCCGCCGACAAGGCCCAGGACACCATCGTCCGCCTGTCGGCGGCGGTGAACCGCATCGGCGAGGTCGCCAACCTGATCCAGAGCATCGCGTCGCAGACCAACCTGCTGGCCTTGAACGCCACCATCGAGGCGGCCCGGGCCGGCGAGGCGGGCAAGGGCTTCGCCGTCGTCGCCAACGAGGTCAAGAACCTCGCCAACCAGACCGCCAAGGCCACCGAGGAGATCTCGGCCCAGATCGGCGAGGTCCAGGCCAGCACCGCCGAGGCCGTCGCCTCGGTGGGCGAGATCACCGGGGCCATCCAGGAGGTGGAGGGAGTCTCGGTCAGCGTGGCCGAAGCCATCCGCCAGCAGAACGCCGCCACCCAGGAAATCGCCCGCAACATCACCGAGACCACCCGCGCCGCCCAGGAGGTGGCCCAGCGTATCGCCGAAGTCTCGGAGGAAGCGGGCGCCACCGGCGAACGCGCTGCCCGGGTCAACGCCATCTCGCTGGACGTGGCCCATTCCATCGAGGCGCTGAAAAGCGTCATCGTCCGGGTGGTGCGCACCGCCACCAAGGAGGTCGACCGCCGCAATTCCCCGCGCTACGCCCTGGGCGTCAAGGGGTCGGTGGATATGGACGGCCAGGAGGTGCCGGTGGTGTTCGACGAGGTGTCCGAACAGGGCCTGACCATTCAGGGCGACGTCTGTCCGGTGGGCAAGGGCATGCGGGTCAAGGTGCGCATCGAGGGCTGCTCGGTGGCGCTGTCCATGGTCGGTCGCGAATGCGAGAACGGACGTCTGCACGGCAATCTCGAACTCAGCCCCGATGTGGAAGGCCGCTGGCAGGAGGAGTTCCAGCGCCTGATCGCCGGACGCCGGCCCATTCGGGACGCGGCCTGATCGGGCCGGAGCGGAAAAGCGTCAGTTTCCGCTCCAATCAGGCACGTTTCGTCGCGAATTGTGGAAAGGTTGGACATGCGCGGTCTTGATGAGTATCAAGAGCGCGGGGGATAGGGCGTCGACCTGATGTGTTCTGGGGGGAAATGGACGACGTGACAATCAAGGCCAGGATCAGCATCACCCGCGTGGTGTTTCTGCTGTCTCTGACGGCCACCGTGCTGGCGCTGGGGGTGGTCGTCCTCATATCGGGACACGTGCGCGAAAAGTCGGTGCACGACCTTGCCCGCGACGAGGCGCGCCAGACCTCGACCCTGGTGTTCGAGACCCTTTACGCCGCCATGCGCAAGGGGTGGAGCAAGGACGAGATCAACGAGGTGATCACCCGTCTGCAGGACGCGCTGCCGGACCTGTCGATTCACGTGATCCGCGGCAAGCCGGTGATCGAGCAGTTCGGCGAGATCGGCAACGACGCCAGGCTGGTCAGCATCGATCCCATGCTGCGCGAGGTGTTCTCCACCGGCAAGGAGACGCTGCTGCCCAGTCCCACCGGCATCCGCTACCTCTATCCCCTGATCGTCAAGGAAGAGTGCCTGGCCTGTCACACCATGGCCAAGGTGGGCGACATCAACGGCGTCATCGACATCGTCTATCCGGTGCATGCCCTGAAGGTGTCGCTCGACTACGTGCTGAACACCGTGCTGGCCTATTTCTTCGCCATCCTGCTGCTGCTGTCGGTGGCGCTGTATTTCAAGCTGAAGATCTTCGTCGCCAAGCCCATCACCAACATGGTCTCGCTGATGCAGGAGATCATCTTGCACACCGACCTGTCGCGCCGGGTGGAGACCAACGGCATCATCTCCGAAGTGGCCGACCTGTCCGACTACTTCAACAGGCTGCTGCGCACGGTGGAGGACTACCAGCACCGGCTGGAAGACCTGTCCATCCGCGATCCGCTGACCCGGCTGTACAACCGCCGCAAGTTCGACGAATTCCTGGACCACGAGATCGACCGCACCCAGCGGCACGGCCATCCCTTCTGCCTGGCCCAGATCGATCTGGACGACTTCAAGAACATCAACGACACCTTCGGCCATCCCATCGGCGACCTGGTGCTGAAGGAACTGGCCAGCGTTCTGTACCGCGAGGTGCGGCGCACCGACGTGGTGGCCCGCGTGGGCGCCGACGAGTTCGCCGTGCTGCTGCCTGAAACCACCATGGAGGAAGGCATCGCGGCGGCCGAGAAGCTGCGCCAGGCGGTGGCCGATTGCCAACTGGGCCTGCCGGTGGGCGGCGTGCGCATCACCGCCTCCATCGGCCTGGTGAGCTATCCCGAAAACGCCGACGACGCCCAGAAGCTGGCCATCGCCGCCGACGTGGCCATCTACAAGGCCAAGCGTTCGGGCAAGAATCAGGTGTCGGTGATCGGCGAGGGCGAGGACGCCACCGTCGCCATCTTCAGCCAGGGCGAGATGGTGCGTTCGGCCCTGGCCGAGGGGCGGCTGGTGCCGTTCTTCCAGCCCATCGTCGCCGCCGAGGATGGCTCGGTCGCCGCATACGAGGTGCTGGCCCGCGTGGTGGACGGCGATCAGGCGGTGTGCGCCGGCGACTTCATCGAATCCGCCGAGGAGCTGGGTCTGGCCGGCGAGATCGACGCCGCCGTGTTCGACGGCGCTCTGGCCGCCATGGCGGCGGGCCGCTTGGGCGACGCCAAGATCTTCGTCAACCTGTCGGCCAAGAGCCTGACCGACCGCGAGCGGATGATGGCCATTCCGCGGCGCCTGGCCGAGGCCGGGGTCGCCGCCGAGCGGGTGGTGCTGGAAATCACCGAGCGCGAGGCGCTGCCCCATTTCGGCGACATCGTGGCCATGATCAACGAGCTGCGCTCGACCGGGCTGGGCTTCGCGCTGGACGATTTCGGCTCGGGCTTCTCGTCGTTCCTGTACCTCAAATACATCACCGTCGATTACGTCAAGATCGAGGGCAGCTTCATCCGCCACGTGGTCACCGACGAGCGCGACCGCATCATGGTGGAGCATATCCACTCCATGGCCCGGCGCTTCGGCATGACCACCATCGCCGAGTTCGTCGAGGACGAGGCCACCATGGCGCTGCTGCGCAAGATGGGGATCAACCTGTGCCAGGGCTTCCACATCGCGGTGCCCAAGCCTATTCATAAGCTGTGACGGGGGCGGGCGGGACGCCCGCGCTCCGAAATGCCTGGAGCGCGGCCGTCCCGGCCGCATCGCAGCGGAGTGATATGCCCATGCCGCCCGCCACGCCCGACGATCTGTTCGCCCTGTTCGACCGCCTGGACATCCGGGCGGTCACCCACCGGCACGAGCCCGCCTTCACGGTGGAGCAGGGCCATCGGGTCTGGGGCTCCATCCCGGGGATTCACTGCAAGAACCTGTTCCTCAAGGACGGCAAGGGGCGGTTATGGCTGGTGGTGGCGCCTGCTGACCGCCGCGTCGACTTGAAGGCCCTGCCGGCCAGGATCGGCGCGGCGCGGCTGTCCTTCGGCTCGGCGGAATTGCTGGTCGAGGTCCTGGGGATCGAGCCGGGGTCGGTGACCCCCTTCGCGGTGATCAACGATCCCGGCCAACGGGTGTCGGTGGTCCTGGATTCGTGGATGATGACCCAGGAACTGGTCAACTATCACCCATTGCGCAACGACATGACCACCACGCTCACTCCGGCCGAGCTGGTGCGATTCTTCGAACACACCGGGCATCATCCCCTGTTGGTCGATCTATAGCCTGGGTATTGCCCTGCCTGCCTGCTTTGCGCTATTTCCTCATCGGCATATGGTCTTTTGACAGGGGGGCGTCCGGACATGGCTATGACCTACATGCGGCGGATCGCTGCGGCCGTGACGTTTGCCCTTGGCGTTTGCCTGTCTTGCGGCCCCGTGCTGGCCGCCGACGTGGAGCAGGGCCGCCAGATCGTGCAGAGCGCGGTGGACGAGGGGATTTCGACCTTCGTCGGCAAGACGCATCCGTTGCCGGAACGGACCCGCCTGCTGGACGGCGTGCTGCGCCGCTATGTCGACCCGTCCATGCTGTCGGCCAGCATCCTCGGCCGCTATTGGGGCAAGATCAGCCCGGCGGAGCAAAACGCCTTCTCCGAGCTGTTCGTGCGCTATCTGGTGACGTCCTATGTGAGCATCCTGGGCCGCGCCGAGCCTGGCACCACGGTCAGGATCACTCAGGCGATGGATTTGGGGACCCGCGTCCGGGTGCTGTCCTCCGCCTCGCTGCCGTCTCAGCCGGGCGAGCCCATTCCGGTGGAGTGGGAGGTGGCCACCACCGCCGAGGGCAAGCCGGTGATCATGGACCTGACCGCCCAGGGGGTCAGCCTGATCCGCGCCATGAAGGACGATTTCGCCTCGGTGCTGCGCTCGTCGGGCGGCAAGATCGAACCGCTGATGGAGGCCCTGCAGCGCAAGATCGAGGCCAACGACAAGGAAAACGCCGCCCGGGGCTGACGGGGATATTCGTCAGGCGGCGGGCACTGCCCTCGGCTTGCCGCGGATCAGGCGGCCCACGCCGACGATCAGCAAGCCAACCGCCACGTACATGGCCCCTTCCATCAGGACAAGCGGGGCGAAGGCCCGAACCGACACGTCGGAATAGATGGTCACGAAGCCGTAGGCCATGTAGACGCCGTTGATGGCGACGATGGCCCACCCCAAATAGCGCACTGCATTTCCGAAGACGGTCCGGCGATTATTTTCCGGCATGGCGGATCCCCCTGGCGGCGCGAGGGGGAACGTCCTTACGAGCCCCCGGGCTAGGAACCCAAATATACCAGCTTCTCGCCTTCCTTGAACTCGCCCGAGACGGCGAGGTCCTTGAAGAAATCCGCCACGCCCCGGGCCGGACCGGTGAGCGCGTTGATGGGGCCGGGCTTCAGTCCCAGGCCGTGGGCCTTCAGCAGCCGGGGCTCGGCCTCCTTGGTGGCGAAGAACAGCACCACGTCGTCGCCCTTGGGCGCCGCCATCAGGGTCAGGCGCGCCGCGTCCACGTATTGCACCAGGAACAGGCCGGGGGCCAGGCGGGCGGCGCGGGCCTTGCCGGTGGGGCCGTCCGGGGTCGCCACGTCGTAATGCTTGTCCGCCGCGTTCCACGTCACCCTGACCTCGACCCCGTCGGGGCGGCGATAGCGGCCGTCCTTGACGCCGTCCACCCGGACGGAGGCGGACGCGGCGACGGTGTCTCCCTCCACCTGATAACAGGCGGGCAGAAGCAGGAGCAGCAGCAGGGCGGCAAAACGGCGCATGGATGGGTCCTTCCGGCTGAATTGGCCCGGACCCTACCATCGTCGGATGGCGTGTGAAATTGACCTCGGCCAAGTACTTGTTCCGTCTCGGACGAATCGCTAAAGTCCGCGCCTTGAACGCCCCCCGGAGGAAGTCATGTCCGAGCGCATCCTGATCGTCGATTTCGGCTCGCAGGTCACCCAGCTGATCGCGCGCCGCGTGCGCGAAGCCGGCGTCTACTGCGAAATCCACCCCTTCAACCGGGTGAGCGTCGACAGCATCCGCGACTTCGGCCCCAAGGGCGTGATCCTGTCGGGCGGTCCGGCCTCGGTGGCTGATTTCGGCAGCCCGCGCGCGCCGCAGGGCCTGTTCGACATGGGCCTGCCCATCCTCGGCATCTGCTACGGCCAGCAGACCATGTGCGAGCAGCTGGGCGGCAAGGTCGAGCCCGGCGACCACCGCGAGTTCGGCCGCGCCATGCTCAAGGTCTCGGGCGAGCCCTGCGCCCTGTTCGACGGCATCGCCCAAAAGGGCGACGAGGTCCAGGTGTGGATGAGCCACGGCGACCGGGTGACCGCCATTCCCGCCGGCTTCAAGGTGGTGGCCACCTCCGAGGGCGCGCCGTTCGCCGCCATCGCCAATGCCGAGAAGCGCTTCTACGGCGTGCAGTTCCATCCCGAGGTGGTCCACACCCCCATCGGCAAGCAGCTTCTGTCCAACTTCGTCCACAAGATCGTCGGCTGCGCCGGCGACTGGACCATGAAGGCCTTCCGCGAGCAGGAAATCGCCAAGGTCCGCGCCCAGGTGGGCAAGGGCCGCGTGATCTGCGGCCTGTCGGGCGGCGTCGATTCTTCCGTGGTCGCGGCCCTGCTGCACGAAGCCATCGGCGACCAGCTGACCTGCGTGTTCGTCGACACCGGCTTCATGCGGGCGGGCGAGTCCGAGCAGGTGGTCAGCGTTTTCCGCGACCGCTTCAACATCAAGCTGGTCCACAAGGACGCCTCGGACCTGTTCCTGGACAAGCTGGCCGGCCTGACCGACCCCGAGAAGAAGCGCAAGATCATCGGCGCCACCTTCATCGACGTGTTCGAGGAAGAGGCCAAGGCGGTGGGCGGCGCCGACTTCCTGGCCCAGGGCACGCTCTATCCTGACGTGATCGAAAGCGTCAGCTTCACCGGTGGCCCGTCCGTCACCATCAAGAGCCACCACAACGTGGGCGGCCTGCCCGAACGCATGAACATGAAGCTGGTGGAGCCGCTGCGCGAGCTGTTCAAGGACGAGGTCCGGGCGCTGGGCCGCGAACTGGGCCTGCCCGCCGACATGGTCGGCCGCCATCCCTTCCCCGGTCCGGGCCTGGCCATCCGCGTTCCCGGCCAGCCCCTGACCCGCGAGAATCTGGATATCCTGCGCAAGGCCGATGCCATCTATCTCGACGAGATCCGCAAGGCCGGCCTCTACGACGAGATCTGGCAGGCCTTCGCCGTGCTGCTGCCCGTCCGCACCGTGGGCGTCATGGGTGATTCCAGGTCCTACGACTACGCCTGCGCGCTGCGCGCCGTGACCTCCACTGACGGCATGACCGCAGATTTCTACCCCTTCGACATGGCCTTCATCGGAAGGGTGGCGAACCGCATCATCAACGAGGTCAAGGGCATCAACCGGGTGACCTATGACATCACCTCGAAGCCGCCGGGGACGATCGAGTGGGAGTAAGCTTCGGAAGGCCCCTTCGGGGGCCTTCTTGCTTTACGGCTTCGCCTTCTTCTGCATGTGCTTTTCCATCATGGCGCACTGGTCGTCGCGCTGGGCGCGGCCGGTGAACCAGATCAGGTCGAAGGGCGGCGTTTTGGCGCCAAAGCCCTCGCCATAGGCGGCGGGCTTGGTCTTGCCGCTTTCCACCTCCATGAAGCCGATGGTCAGCATGGGAATGCCGGGAACCATGGCGCCCAGGCGGACCGGCACGCCCCGGTCGGCGCGGACATGGCCGGCGCCTGCGATCAGCACCGCCGGCCCGGCCTCGGGCCGCGAGGCCTGGTCGGCCAGCACCTCGGCCATGGCGGCGTCGCGGGCCCGTTGCACCCGGACCATGGGCGCCACCGCCTTTTCCGGCAGCAGGTTGCAATGGCCTTCGCGGATGTCGGCGGCAAGGGCCTTCTCGTCGGCCGGGGGCAGGGGCTGGTCCAGCCCGAAGCGTCCGTCCACCTCGGCGCCCTGTTCGCCCTTGGCGATGCGCCGGGTCAGCTCCTGGGGCAAGTTGGCGGCCTTGACCTCGCCCCTTGCGGCCAGGGCGGCCTCGACGATGGGGCGGTAAAGCGCCCAGTCGGGCCAGCCGCGCTTCTCCCAGTCCAGCGCCGCGCCCAATGCGGCGGTGTCGCCGATGTTGCGGTCGATGTCTCCCTGATGATCGGCGTCCACCATTTCCAGCGCCACCACCGGCCGGCGGCCGGCGGCGGCCAGTTCGCGCACCACCCAGGCCTGCAGCGCATGGTGGTCGGCGTTGTCGTGGGTCTCGCCCAGCATGACGATGCCGGCGGCCAGGGTGGCGTCGATCACGTCTTGCGGGCTGCGCCACTTGCCGGTGGCCGGCTCCCAGACCTTGCCGGCCAGTGGGTGGTCGGCGGGCAGTTGGGGTGGTGGCGGCTGTTCCGCCCAGGCGGGGGCGGCCCAGAACAGGGCGATGGTCATGAATCGAACGAGCGTTCGGGTCATCTGGTCAAGGCGGGGGGGTTGCGTTATGGTCATACCAAACCCTTCTAATAGAACACCAATGCTCGGGAGGCATCATGAAGAGGGTTATCGCGGGGGCCGTGCTGGCCTCGTTCTTGGCGTTGCCGGCCTTGGCCGCCGACCAGTTCCTCAACATTCTTACCGGTGGCACCAGCGGCGTCTACTACCCGCTCGGCAACGCCCTTTCGTCCATCTACGGCAAGACCCTGCCCGGCGCCCGGGTCACCGTCCAGGCCACCAAGGCCTCGGTGGAGAACCTCAACCTGCTGCAGGCGGGTCGCGGCGAGCTGGCCTTCACGCTCGGCGATTCGCTCACCCAGGCCTGGGAAGGCGTGGAGGAGGCCGGCTACAAGGCGCCCTTGAAGAAGCTGCGCACCATGGCGGCCATCTATCCCAACTACATCCAGATCGTCGCCACGGCGGATTCAGGGATCAAGACCCTGGCCGACCTCAAGGGCAAGCGGGTCAGCGTCGGCGCGCCCAAATCGGGCACCGAGCTCAACGCGCGCGCCATCTTCAAGGCGGCGGGTCTTTCGTATTCCGACATGAAGGTGCAGTACCTGCCCTTCGGCGAATCGGTCGAGCTGATGAAGAACAAGCAGCTGGACGCCACCTTGCAATCAGCCGGGCTGGGCGTCTCGTCCCTGCGCGACCTGGCCACCGGCGACGACATCGTCGTCGTGCCCGTCTCGGCCGAGGTGATCGCCAAGACCGGCGATTCCGCCTACATCGCCTCGACGGTGCCGGCCAACACCTACCGCGGCCAGACGGTGGACGTGCCCACGGCGGCCGTGCGCAACTTCCTGGTCACCCACGAGGGCGTGCCCGCCGATCTGGTCTACAACATGACCAAATCCATGTTCGCCAACATGCCCGACCTGCTGGCGGCCCATTCGGCGGCGCGCGAGATCGACCCCGCCACCGCGGCCAAGTCGCCCATTCCGCTGCATCCGGGGGCGGAGAAGTATTACCGCGAGGCAGGGCTGTTGAAGTAGACGCCGGAAGGGGGGAAAGGCGATGAGCCAGCATGACGGAAATGGTGTCGATCCGTCCGAGATCGACACCAAGGGCGAGGTGTTCGGCCACGGCATCGAGTCCCGGCCGATCTTCTGGATCGCCATCGCCTTTTCCACCTTCCAGATCGTCACGGCGGCCTATTCGCCGTTGTCGTCGCTGCCGGTGCGCTCCATCCACGTGGGCTTCCTGCTGCTGCTGGTCTTCGCCCTCTACGCGGTCATCGACCGGGAGAATCCGCTCAAGGTGGCGGCCGATTGGGCGCTGGGGGCGGCGTCCTTCGCCCTGTCCCTCTACCACCTCGTCTTCGAAGCCGAACTGATCCAGCGTTCGGGCGATCCGTCCACCGCCGACCTGGCGGTGGGGACCATCGTGGTGGCCCTGGTGTTCGAGGCGTCGCGGCGCCTGATGGGCTGGGAATTGCCGGCGCTCTGCCTGGGCTTCGTCGCCTATGCGGCGTTCGGCCAGTATCTGCCGGCGCCGCTGGACCACCGCGGCTATGGCTTCGACCAGATCGTGAACCAGTACTTCCTGGGGACCGAGGGGATCTACGGCATCCCCTGCTACGTCTCGGCCACCTACATCTTCCTGTTCATCCTGTTCGGCAGCTTTCTCGAACAGGCCGGGATGATCCGCCTGTTCACCGACGTGGCGCTGGGCACCGTCGGCCACACCAAGGGCGGTCCCGCCAAGGTGGCGGTGGTGACCTCGGGCCTGATGGGCACCATCAACGGCTCTGGCATCGCCAACGTGGTGACCACGGGGGCGCTGACCATTCCGCTGATGAAGCGGTTCGGCTACCGCGCCGAATTCGCCGGCGCCGTCGAGGCCACCGCCAGCATGGGCGGCCAGATCATGCCGCCCGTCATGGGCGCGGTGGCCTTCATCATGGCCGAGACGCTCAACATCTCCTATGCCGAGGTGTGCAAGGCGGCGGCCATTCCCGCCCTGCTCTACTACGCCTCGGCGCTGTGGATGGTGCATCTGGAGGCGGGTGTCGCCGGGCTGCACGGCATGTCCAAGGACCAGTGCCCCAGCGCGCTGGGCGCCTTGAAGCGGCAATGGTTCCTGATGGTGCCGCTGGGCGCCCTGGTCTACCTGCTGCTGACCGGCTTCACCCCCATGTATTCGGGCACGGTGGGGCTGGCGCTGACCGCCATCGTCATCCTGGGCTCCTCCATCGCCGCCAATATGGGCGGCATGGCCGGGCGCGTGGTGTTCTGGCTGGTGCTGGGCGTGGCGTCCTCGGCCTTCTTCAAGCTGGGCATCGACGTGGTGGTGGGCATCGTCGCGGCGCTGGCGGCGGTGAACTTCTTCGTGCGCGGCGGGCGCGAGACCCTGCGCATGAGCGTGCGCGGGCTGGTGGAAGGGGCGCGTTCCGCCGTGCCGGTGGGCGTCGCCTGCACCCTGGTGGGCACCCTGATCGGCACCATGACCCTGACCGGCGTGGCGGGAACCTTCACCCAGGGGCTGATCGCCCTGTCGGGGGATTCGCTGTTCCTCGCCCTGCTGCTGACCATGGTGGCCTCGCTCATTCTCGGCATGGGCATCCCCACCATTCCCACCTACATCATCACCGCCTCGCTGGTGGCGCCCATCCTCTACAAGATGGGGGTGCCGCTGATCGTCTCGCACATGTTCGTGTTCTACTTCGGCATCCTGGCCGATTTGACGCCGCCGGTAGCCCTGGCCGCCTTTGCCGCCGCCTCCATCGCCCGGGCCGATCCCTCGGCTACCGGCTGGTGGTCGGTGCGCGTCGCCATGGCCGGCTTCGTGGTGCCGTTCATGGCGGTCTACGATCCGTCGCTGATGCTGGAGGGCGGCACCCTGCTCGACACCGCCTACATGGTGGTCAAGGCGCTGGTGGCCATCGGGCTGTGGGGGGCGGGGACCATCGGCTTCCTGTTCACCCGCCTGGCCTGGTGGGAACGGGCCGTGGCCTTCGCCGCCGCCGCTTTGCTGGTGGCGGCCATTCCCTGGACCGATCAGGTGGGTTTCGTCCTGTCGGCGGCCTTCGTCGCCTGGCATTGGTTCCAGTCGCGCAAGGCGGTGGCGGCTTGAGCGGTCTGTGCGCGGTGCTGGCGGCCGGATTGGCGGTGGTGACGCCGGCGGATCACTTCACCCTGGCCTGGACCCATTCGGTGGAGAAGGTGGAGTGGCGCGAGGACTGGCGGGTGGAAGCCGGCCGCCTGCACCTCGACCAAGCCTCGGTGATGGGCAGCGGCGCCGGCATGGAGCCGCCGCTCGAGGCCGTCCTGCGCAACGGACGCTGGGTGTGGCATCCCGGGATCGTGATGGAGGAGATCGTCCTGGCCCGTTCGGACTTCACCGACGACTGGCGCCTGTGCGTCGGGGGACATTGCCTGGACCTCGCCCAGGAAAAGGGGCAGACCCGGTTGCGGGCCTGCCCCTGAACAAGGAGGACGTGGGGGCTACATCACCCCCAGCGCCTTGGGCAGCCAGATGGACAGCGGCGGCCAGTAGGTCACCACGATCAGGAAGCCCAGCATGGCCAGCAGCCAGGGCCAGACCGCCACGGTCAGGTCCGTGATGCCCATCTTGGTGATGCCCGATGCCACATAGAGATTGAGGCCCACCGGGGGATGGCACATGCCGACCTCCATGTTGACCACGATCAGGATGCCGAAATGCACCGGGTCGATGCCCAGCTTCATGGCCACCGGGAACAGGATGGGAGCCATGATCAGGACGATGGAGGACGGTTCCATGAAGTTGCCGGCCATCAGCAGCAGCACGTTGACCACCAGCAGGAAGGCGATCACCCCCAATTCCTTGCCGACGATCCAGTCGGCGATGGCGTGGGGAATGTTCTCGTTGGCCAGCACGAAGCTGAACAGCACCGCGTTGGTGATGATGTACAGCAGCATGGCCGACATGGAGGCCGACGACAGCAGGATCTTGCCCACCCCCTTCAGCGGCATGTCCTTGTAGACGAATACCGCGATGAAGAAGGCGTAGACCGCGCTCATGGCCGCCGCCTCGGTGGGGGTGAAGATGCCGGTGTAGATGCCGCCGATGACGATGACGATCAGCGCCAGACCCCAGATGGCTTCGCGCAGGGTCTTGAGGCGCTGGCCCCAGGTGGAGGGGGGCAAGCGGGGATAGTCGTTCTTCCAGGCGATGTACCAGGTCACCGCGCCCAGCACGGTGGCCAGTGCCAGGCCGGGAATGACGCCGGCCATGAACAGGGCGCCCACCGAGGTGTTGGTGGCCACCGCGTACATGACCATCACCAGGGACGGTGGGATCAGGATGCCCAGCGCGCCCGAGGTGGTGATGACGCCGGCGCCGAACTTGTTGGGAAAGCCCTGCTTGACCATGGCCGGCAGGATGATGGAGCCGATGGCCACCACGGTGGCGGGGCTGGACCCCGACACGGCGGCGAACAGGGCGCAGGCCATGACGCCGGCCAGGCCCAGGCCGCCGTGCCAGTGGCCGACCATGGCGGTGGCGAAGTTGATCATGCGCCGCGCCACGCCGCCATGGGTGAGGAAGTTGCCGGCCAGGATGAAGAACGGGATCGCCATGATCTCGAACTTCTCGATGCCGGTGAACAGCTTCAGCGCCACGGATTCGATGGGAACCTGGGTGAACATGAACAGGAAGGACAGGACGGTGAGGCCCAGCGAGATGGAGATGGGCATGCCGGTCAGCATCAACGCGATCAGCAGCCCGAAGATGACGGCGGAATTCATGGCCGCTTCTCCTTGTCGCTATCACCCTTGTCGTCTTTGGCGTCCTTGGGGTGAAGGTTGTCGGACATCTCGAACCAGTTGATGTCCTGGGCGGCGCGCTGGGGATCGGTGGTGTCTTCCTCCAATCCCTCCACGTGGCCGTGGTCGTGGTGGGGCAACTCGCCGGTCTTGATGTAGCCGACGCAGACCTGGAGGAAGCGGAAGCACATCAGGGCCGAGCCCAGCGGGATGGCTGAGTAGACGATCCAGGTGGGCATCTCCATGTCCGGCGTGATCGGGCCTTCGTAAAGGTCGCCGGTGGGCAGGCCGAAGGCGTGGAGGAAGGCGTAATGCGCGCCGTTCTCCATGACGAAATGGCCGCCCATGTACGAGATGATGCCGGTGAAGGTGGCGCCGGCCAGCAGGCCGAACACGATGAACTTCGACCGCCAGTCGGGGCTCAGACGGTTGATCACCACGTCGACGCCCACATGGATGCCGGTGCGCACGCCGTAAGCCGCGCCGAACTTGGCCATCCAGACGAACATGATGATGCACAATTCCTGGGCCCAGGAGAAATCCAGGTGCCCGACGACGGGGTACAGCAGGTCGGTGCCCGCCGCGTAGCGTTGCATGACGGCGACGAAGATGATCAGCGTCGCCGTGCCCATGAGAAAGGCAATCAGCCATTCTTCAAGGTGATCGAGGGCTCTCAGCATGGGACCTCCCACGAAAGCCGGATGGATGAACGGGCGGAGATGAAGGGGGCGCCCCAACGCGCCCCCTTAAGGCCGTGATCAGTTCTTGAAGCCGAACTTGGCCGCTTCCTTGTAGAACGACTCGATCAGATCCTTGCCGACGCGGCCTTCCATGTCCTTGTGGACGGGCAGCAGGGCCTTGCGCCAGGCGTCGATCTCGGCCGGGGTCGGATCGTGGAAGGCGGTCTTGCCCGAGGCCTTCATGGCCTTCACCGCGTCATCGTTCTCGGTCTGGGCGATGGCGTTGGCGAAGACGGTGGCTTCGTTCATGGCGCCTTCCAGGGTGGCGCGCACGTCGGCCGGCAGGCCTTCCCAGAACTTCTTGTTCACGATCACCGCATAGCCGAGATAGCCATGGTTGGTCATGGTGGCGTGCTTTTGCACTTCGTGCATCTTCTGGGTGTACATGTTGCTGGGCGGGTTCTCGGTGCCGTCGACCACGCCGGTCTGCAGCGCCTGGTAGACTTCCGAGAAGGCCATGACCTGGGGCAGGGCGCCCAGCGCCCGCATCTCGGCGTCCAGCACCTTGGAGGACTGGATGCGCATCTTGACGCCCTTGAGGTCGGCGGGGGTCATGAGGGGCTTGTTGGCGCTCATGATCTTGAAGCCGTTATCCCAGTAGGCCAGGCCGATGATGCCCTTGCCTTCCAGCTTCTTCAGCAGGCCGGCGCCCACCGGGCCGCCGGTCACGGACCGCAGCACGTCCTTGCTGGGGAAGATGTAGGGCAGGTCGAAGACCTCGAATTCCTTGACGCCCAGCGGGCCGAACTTGGCCAGCGACGGCGCCAGCATCTGGACGGCGCCCAGCTGCAGGGCCTCCATCTCTTCCTTGTCCTTATAGAGCTGGCTGTTGGGGTAGACCTCGACCTTGACGCGGCCCTTGGTGCGTTCCTCGGCCAGCTTCTTGAAGTACTCGGCCCCCTTGCCCTTGGGGGTGTCCGGGGCGACGACGTGGCTGAACTTGATGACGATCGGCTGAGCCTGCTGGGCCATGGCGGTGCCGGCGAGCATGCAGGCGGCGACGGCCCCCGCGATGAGGGTTCCCAACTTCATGATATTTCCTCCCAAGATGCCTGTAGATCAGGCTATTCCAGACTACTATAGGAATCGGGCCAAGGCTCGGCCATTGTGGTGATCCACAAGAGGAAAGGACCCATGAACGCACCCAAGGCCCTCAGGGACCGCCAGGCGATCCAGGCCATGCCCGTCGTGGCCATGGGGCTCGTGGTCATGCTGCTGGGCGTGCTGCTGTGGCTGCTTCACCGCAACGAGGTGGAGGAGGAAAAGCGGGTTCTGATCCAGGACATCCTGTGGGTGGAGCAGAACCTTTATTTCCATCTCTCCTCGGGGGTCGAGCGGCTGGGCCAGCTGGCCGACCTGGCGGGGCGTGACGGCACCCGTGCAGCCGAGTTCACGCTGCAGAGCCGGGTTCTGCTCTCGGCCGATCCCGAGATCGAGCGGATCATCGTCCGCGACGCCGAGGGGACGGTGATCCAGTCCCTGCCGCCGGTGGAAACCGGGGCGTCGCTGGGGGGCGACCCCCAGGCGTCGTCCTCCCTGGCCCTGGCCCGTTCCTCTGGCCGCCCGGTCTATGGCCCGCCCTTCACGGTCGAGGGCAAGGGGGCGCGCTTCGAGGCGCAGGTTCCCTTCTTCCGCAATGGTCATTTCGCCGGCACGGTGGCGGGAGTGTTCTCGCTGGACTCCATGCTGGCCCACCACGTGCCCTGGTGGTTCGCCCAGGCCTACCGGCTGGAGATCCTGGACGGCAACGGCACCTTGCTGGCCGCCAAGTCGCAGTTGTCGCCGTCCGAGCCCGGTGCCAGCTACACGCTGCGCTTCGAGCCGCCCGGGCACGGGCTGGAACTGGTGGCCATCTCGTATCACAGCGACCCGCAATTGCTGCGCAACGTGCTGGCGGCGGCGATCTTCATCCTGTCGCTGCTGTCGGTGTCCAGCCTGTGGGCGCTCCGGCGTCACGTGCGCCGCCGCTTAGCGGCCGAGCAGGCGCTTCGGACCGAGCACGCCTTCAGGAAGGCCATGGAGGATTCGCTGACCGTGGGCATGCGGGCCCGCGACCTGGAAGGCCGCATCACCTACGTCAATCCCGCCTTTTGCCGCATGGTGGGCTGGACCGCCGAGGAACTGGTGGGCACGGTGCCGCCCATGCTGTACTGGCTGCCCGAGGATCTGGAGCATACCTACGAGATTCACCGGGCGGTGCTGCGCGGCGAGGCGCCGGCGGAAGGCTTCGAGCTGGTGTTCCGGCGCAAGAACGGCGAGCGCTTCAACGCCCTGGTCTACGAGGCGCCGCTGATCGAATCCGACGGGCGCCATACCGGCTGGATGGCCTCGGTGCTGGACGTCACCGAGCGCAAGCGGTCCGAGGAGCTGTCGCGCCAGCATCAGGAAAAGCTGCAACACACGGCGCGGCTGATCACCATGGGCGAGATGGCCTCGACGCTCGCCCACGAGCTGAACCAGCCGCTGTCGGCCATTGCGTCTTACGCCACCGGCTGCCTCAACCGGCTGTCGGCCGGCGACACCAGGGCCGAGGAACTGGTGCCGCCCATCACGAAGCTGGGCGCCCAGGCCCAGCGCGCCGGCCAGATCATCCGCCGCATCCATGATTTCGTCCGAAAGAGCGAACCCATGGTGGTGCCCTGCTTCCTCGACGAGATCATCGAGGGCGCCGTCGGCTTCCTGGAGCCCGACGCCCGCAAGCGCGGCATCCGCATCGACCTCGACGTGGAAGGCGCCAAGCCCAGGGTCGAGGCCGACCACATTCTGATCGAGCAGGTGATCCTCAATCTGGTGCGCAACGCCATCGAGGCCATGGGCCACACGCCCCGGCCGCAGCGCACGCTGTCCATCACCCTGGAAAGCCAGGACGGCCAGGCCCGGGTCCGCATCGCCGACCGGGGCACCGGCATCGCGCCCGAGACGGCGGCCAACCTGTTCAGCCCGTTCTTCACCACCAAGGAGGCGGGCATGGGAATGGGCTTGAACATCTGCCGCTCCATCGTGGAAGCTCATCGCGGCCATTTGTGGTTCGAGCCGAACCCGGACGGCGGCAGCATCTTTTTCTTCACCCTGCCGGAGATGACCGGATGACCAAGGGCGTGGTCTATATTGTTGATGACGACGAGGCGATTCGCGACGCCTTGGGCTGGCTGTTCCAGTCGCGCGGCGTCACCGCCGAATGCTTCTCTTCGGCCGAGGGCTTCCTGGCCGCCTGGAGCCCGGGATGCAGCGGCTGTCTGGTGCTGGATATCCGCATGGAAGGCATGACCGGGCTGGAACTGTTCGACCGGCTGTGCGAGATGGGCGCCAAGCTGCCGGTGATCTTCCTGACCGGCCACGGCGACGTGCCCATGGCGGTGTCCGCCCTGAAGAAGGGGGCCCGCGACTTCGTCGAGAAGCCGTTCAACGACAATGAACTGGTGGACAAGGTGATCGAGGCCCTGGCCTGGGAGTCCCAGCGCCTGGCCAGCGACGCCGACGCCGCATCCCTGGCGCAGCGCCTGGAAAACCTGACGCTGCGCGAGCGGCAGGTGATGGACAAGGTCCTGGCCGGCAAGCTCAACAAGGTCATTGCCGACGATCTGGGGATCACCATGCGCACCGTCGAAGTCCATCGCGCTCATCTTTTCGAGAAGATGGGAGTGAAGACCGCCGTGGAACTGGCCCAGCTTCTTTCTTCGCGGCGTTAGGGCGCTGTGGGTTTACAAGCGGCTTGCCGTGGTTCATCTTTTCATCGGGCGAAAATCAGCCCTATCATTGATTGAATTTCTTCTGTGATGAAAGGTCGGTCATGACGGCGGCCCCCGAAATTCACGTGGTGGATGACGATCCCGCGGTGCGCGATTCCCTTCGCATGCTGCTCGAGGCCTCCGGGCACACGGTCAAGGTCTATGCCGATGCGGAGAGCTTCATCGCGGCGGGGCTGAACGGCAACGGCCCCGGCTGCGTGGTCGCCGACGTCCGCATGCCGGGCCTGAGCGGGCTCGACCTGCTGCGGATACTGCAGGACCGCGACATCGACCTGCCGCTGATCGTCATCACCGGCCATGCCGATGTCAGCATGGCCGTCCAGGCCCTCAAGGAGGGGGCTTCCGATTTCATCGAGAAGCCCTTCGACGACGCCATCTTCCTGGCCGCGGTGAACAAGGCCCTGCTCGGCAGCCAGCGCGCCTGGGTCGAGCGCCGCCGCCTCGACGGCATCGAGGCACGGGCCAATTCTCTGACGCCCCGCGAGTACGAGGTGATGATCCTGGTGGCCCAGGGCCTGTCCAACAAGGCCGCCGCCGCCGAATTGGGGATCAGCGTGCGTACCGTCGAGATCCACCGCGCCCGCGTCATGGAGAAGATGGCGGCCGACAGCCTGTCCGTTCTGGTGCGGATGGTGCTGGAGCTGGAGGAATCCGGGCGGCTGGTCCATGACGGCGACGACGAGCCGGAAACCGCCTGACCGGTCCTTCCGGTATCGAATATTTGCTCTGAGCCAAATGAAAGGGGCGCCGGTTTGCACCGGCGCCCCTTCGTGCGACCAGAAAGCGGAAACGTCACACTGTGCGGTCACGCTTCCCTGCCGAGGAGGGTGGGGATGGGCGGGAAGGCCCCCCAGGGCAGTATCTCCGGTTCTGGCCTTCGGAGGCTTTCACCTCTGTCCAGCTCACAAGTCAAACTCTACCAAAGTATTCGCAAGGTGAAAACAGGAAAATCACCCCCTCAATTTGCAACAATGGTTGCGTTAACTATGCCGATATTTAAAAGTACATTTAGATAAAATTTTATACAAATGCCGTGGGGCTGCGGAATCCCTTGTAGTTGCAATGGCCTCAAGCGGGTCTTTGCCAGGTGGCGGCGGGAGGCGGGGTGGGATGGCGGATTGGCCGCCGGAAATGGCGCTAGGTAAATAGTCCTCTATTGCCTCTCCGTGTGCGGAGGCGCACCATAACCGTCATTCAACGAGGGGGGAGAGGCGGCATGATTCGGGTGTTGGCGGCGGTGATTTTCGTCCTGCTCGGCACCGCCGCGTCGGCGGCCCCGGTGACCTTCGGCGCGTCGCGGCTGGAAGTGGTGGCGGAAGGCGGCAAGCGTCATGCCTTCGCCGTGGAACTGGCCGAGACCCCCGAGCAATTGTCCCAAGGCCTGATGTTTCGCCGCGACCTGCCGGCGGGCACGGGAATGCTGTTCGATTTCGGCAGTCCCCGCCAGGTCTCCATGTGGATGAAGAACACCCTGATTCCGCTGGACATGCTGTTCATGGACCGCGGCGGCCGGGTTGTTTACGTGGAGCAATACGCGGTTCCGGGCAGCCTGGAGCCGCGCGGCCCGGCCGAGCCGGTGCTCGGCGTGCTGGAACTGCCCGCCGGCACGGCCCGGCGGCTGGGGCTGAAGCCCGGAGACCGGGTGATCCATCCCATGTTCGAACGGGGGCGCTGACTCGCCTTGCGCTCGGGTCCCAAACCTCTTACAACGCGGCCATCGGGGCGTAGCTCAGCCTGGTAGAGCGCCAGCTTTGGGAGCTGGATGTCGGAGGTTCGAATCCTCTCGCCCCGACCACCGAACGCCGCAGGAATCCTTGGTTTTTTATGAAAGAACGGCGGCGGAACGGGAGGGTTAGCCACTTCCAAGCTGGAGGTTAGCCACTCGTTCGGTGGCCGTCCGTTCACTGATCGGACCCGTTTCTACCATCGGTAGCTTGCGCCGTCGCCTTGGCCAGCCGCTTCTGATCCGCCCGGCGTCCGTAATGGGCGATCATTTCCAGCGTCTTGTGGCCGGTGATCGCCGCGACCTGTTGCGGGTTGTGGCCGTTCTCGACTAGGCGAATGGTGGCGTTCTTGCGCAGGCCATGGAAGGGCAGGCGCGGGCACTCGACGCGGTGCTGCTCGCGGTTCCAGATCGTGCCGAAGCCGTCCTCGGTGTAGGGCTGGCCGTTCTCGCGGGCGACGATGGTCAAGGGGGTGGCCGCCTGCAGCTTGCGCTTGGTCCGCTCGACGACGCGCGCGGCCTGTTCCTTGCGGGTGCGCTCCAGTTCGACGCGAAGGACCGGGGAGATCGGCAGCCACAGCTCGGCGCCGGTCTTGGCCTGCTTGACCATGATGCCGCCGTCCGAGGTCAGCGCGTCCCAGCGCATGGACAGCACGTCGGCACGGCGCTGTCCGGTCTCCAGCGCCAGAAAGAAGGCGATGCGTGCCGCGCCACGGCTCTTGTTGGAGAACTTTTCCAGCGCGGCTTCCGGCCACGGCAGCCAGCCATCGGAGTCGACCTTCAGCGGCTTGATCTTGCTGGCCGGGTTGGCGGCCAGCAACTCGGTATCGACGGCGAAGGCGAGCAGAGTCTTGAGCACCCGAAGGGCGCTATTGGCCTTCACCGGCTGGGCGGCCAGGCTGTCGCGATAGGAGCGAACCACCTTCTTGGTGATCCCGATCAGCGGCACGTTGCGCCACCTCTCGCGCATGGGCTCGATATGGCGCCTGTACTCGGCCTTGGTGGAGGTCCGCAGGTTATGGCTGAACTCGGGCGAGACGTAGTAGGTTTCCACCAGAGCGCCGAAGGTATCGGCGCCGGGCTTCGGGGTGGGCTTGACCTCCGCCGCCTCGTGCAGGCGCTGGTACTCGGCCAGAAACTCGGCCGAACCGGGTTCGCCCTTGATCGGATGGCGCCGGCCGTCGCGCCGATAGTAGTGGCGCATGCGGCCGTGGCGGTCCCGGTAGGCGTGAAGATAGGGCAGGTCGATCCGCCCCATGTCGGTAGTCTCCATCATCGGCTTTGCTGGATAGCGGCCAGCGCCATCGCCTCGGCGGCGGCGATGTCACGTTGTGATTGAGACTCGGCGGAGGCCATGCCGTCAAGATGGTGTACGGCGTCACCGTCAAGCGCCTTGTCCAACTCGCGGAGATCCCAAACCATCCGGCGTCCGTCCTGGTGCGGCTGGGGGAACTGCCCGGCCTTCACCCTGTCGTCGAAGGTGTTGGGCGACAAGCCGCAATAATAGGCGGCCATATCCCGGTCCATTCGACGGGGAAGCGCGGCTACGGGCCAATTGCGAGGCGGCTTGGGCATGGCGATATCGTCAGAGATTTGGCGTTGGAGAGGTGAAGCGGTTACGGGTTAGGACAGTCCGCCGCCTTGTCGAGCATCTTTGCCGTAGCGGGTCGCTGGTGGAGGAGGTCGGCGCCATCGAGCAGAGCTTCGATTTCCCAATCGACTTCTTCGACGGATACCGCTTCCCCTGCTGCCCGGCGGGATTTGATTCGGCGTAGCCGTTCGGCTGGTCCCAGGATGCGATACAGGGGTGGATGTCCCATGATTTCCTCACAATTTCATCTGTCTAAACAAGCAGGTGTTGAATGGTGCCGTCGGCGAAGTACGCCGGCAGCGGGGTGTCGGCGGTCGGTTCGTCGCCATCCCAGCCATCCGGCCAGGTCTTGGCGGCGATCAGCTCGCGGATGCGGGCCTCCTCTTTGGCGTCGAGCAGGTCGAGGCGCGGGCGGCCGAGCCGGACGGCGGCGGCGTTTACCTCGGCCTGGATGGTCAAGACGCGGTCGAGGCCCATCAGGCGGGCCGGAAAGGTCAGCGGACCCATGCGCTGCTGGTTCTTGGCCAGGGTGCCGTCCTGACGGCGCTCGCCGCCCGGCTGGCGCAGGCGATTCCTGGCCATGCGCAGTTCACGGTAGAGCGGCTTCAGGCCCTTCAGCGGCGCCAGATAGGCCCATGACGGATTATGCAGGATGGTATCCAGCGCCATGTCCTTGGCGGCCAGGGGGCAGCCGATGCAGCCGGTGCGGGCGTTGATCTC
Organism: Magnetospirillum sp. XM-1; assembly: GCF_001511835.1. Taxonomy (NCBI): domain Bacteria; kingdom Pseudomonadati; phylum Pseudomonadota; class Alphaproteobacteria; order Rhodospirillales; family Rhodospirillaceae; genus Magnetospirillum; species Magnetospirillum sp. XM-1. The sequence continues at coordinate 4,651,167 of NZ_LN997848.1, read as the reverse complement.
CTCCGCCTCGTCTCCGCCATAGGCGTCAGCGATCATGGCGGTGGACCAGTCGCCGAACTGCGGCTGGGGTGCCCAGTGCTTCAGCCACTCCCACACATGGCAGACCCTCCAGTGGAGCAGCGGAGCCAGGGTGGCGATGCGGCCCCGTACGCCCTTGGCCTCGGGGAGCGTCTTCTGGTACCAGCCCTGGCCGCACTCGGCGCCGTCCTTGCTGCAGCTCATCTCGATGCGGCGATCACGCATGGCGGACTCGCCCTGGCGGACGCCGGTGATCATCAGGAACGGCTTCGGGGCGGCGGCGCCGTCCAGGTCAGGACCACCGTTATGGTTTCGCTCGATCTCGTCGAGCTTGCACGCCACTGCCTCGCCCATGGGGTCGATCTTGATCTGGCGGGTACACCAGCGCAGCGTGTTGTTATTGGGTGGCGGCACGCCCCGGCCGAGGATGTAGACGAAGAACCGCTTGTCGAGCGGGGCGCGGACCACATGGACCTCGATTCCCCGGTCCCGCAGCTCGTCCATGATCTGCAGGGCGGCGATGGCCAGAGGCGTCAGTTCCATGCGGGTGTCGGCGTAGAACACGGTGAACGACATCGGCGCCGGAATCTTCCCGGTGTCGATCAGCCAGCAGATCAGCGTCACGGTGGCGCTGGAATCCTTGCCGCCCGACCACGCCATGCCCCAGTGGTCATGATCATGGGCATAGGCCAGCAGCGACTGCACCGTCAGTTCGATGCTTTCGGTCATCTGCAGCCGCTGGCTGCCGGCGAAGAGATCAGCCGCCATGGATCTCATCCCACTCCCACCAGCCCTGTTTCCCCTTGGCGGGGATCGGCGTGGCCAAGGGCTGAACATCGGTCAGCAGCCACGCCCAGCGGCCGGGGGTGTAATCTCCAAAGTGGTCGGTCTTGAGGGTCAAGTACTGCGGGCCGGTGCCCCGCCGCTGGACAACCTGCCCGCCATCTCCGAGTTGATACGCCCCGGTCAGCACAGCGGTGGCGACGGCGGCGCCAAGCGGGAGAAGGGACCAGTTCAGGCCATCGAATCCGGCATCGTCGAGAGCGTTGCAGATCGGCTCCCATGCGGGGTCGTTGGCCCGGTACATCTCCATGTAAATCTTGACCGGATCGCGCACCGCCGCGTGGATGGCGATGCGCTGGCCGATCAACTTGGCCGGCGGTGGAAAGCTGCGCGTCTCGAACGTCTTCGCGCCGATGGCGATCAGCGAGGCCCAGGGCTGGTGCAGGGTGATGGCGCGCATGGTCTTGCTCCTCAACTTCAGGTATGGGGCAAGTGTTCGGCAGGAGCGGGCATCGTGTCCCAATCCGGGCGGGCATCCATGTTTCCGTGCCAGTTTTTCCATTCGCTCCAGCAGTTGTTGCACATAGTTGTTTCGGCGAAGTCATCATCGCCCGGATAAACCCTTAGTTCTGTCCGGTTATCGTGGCCGCAGTATTCGGGTTCGCAGAGGTCGCAGACATACAGGATGCGGGTCATGTCTCGGTTTCCTTCAGTTGCCCGTGCGCTGGTTCCACCGCTTCGCGGCAATGGATTTCTGTTCGGCGCGGCGGTCGCTGGTGTGGGCGCCGCATCCGCCGACCTCTTCGTCATCATCGCAATAGACGTAGTAGTCGCCGATCCCATTGGACCGGATAACTGGGGCGGTGTTGCCGCAAAACGGGCAAGGCTTAAGCGTCTGGGTGGTCATGGTCTGATCCTCAGTAAGGCAGTGGTTCGTGGTGCGGGCACGGGGCGGTCTGCGGATGGCCATCCAGGCAGACATGGTCCCGGGCGGTGGAGTTGATACAGTCGCGGCACTGAGGCGGCGGATCGGCCGGCGGAGTGGTGCCGTCGTGCTGTTCGGGCGTGGTCATGGCGCGGTCCTCGGCGTGGAGATGTGGCGGGCGCCCACCTTGGTCAGGTCGGCGGCCACCCAGTGGCGGCGCCGGAGCGCGATCCGGGCGAGCGCGATGATCTGGTTGCGGCTGCCGCCGTGGCGGAACAGGCCGAGATAGCTGTTGCAGGACGGCATGAAGTCCTCGGCCGGGATCTCCATCAGCCGGCGCAGGGCGGCGCGGTGGGTTCTGGGGCGGCCCTGGCGGCGGTGCGGACGGATGACGTGGCCGACGAAATCGACGCCCTTGGCGACCGGCGCCACGAAGGTCTTGTGCTCGGCGAGCCGCAGGCCGATGCCGGACAGGTGGTCCCGGATGGCATCTGCGGCGGCCAGCAGCGCCTTGGGCTCGGGGTGGATCAGGACCATGTCATCGACGTAGCGGACGTAGTGGCGCATGCCGAGGCGTCGCTTGATCATCTGATCCAGGCTGTCCAGGTAGACGTTGGCGAAGAACTGGCTGGACAGGTTGCCGATGGGCAAGCCGATGCCGGGCGGTGCCTGGAACAGGCTTTTGTGCGGCGGAACCAGGGCCAGGGTTCCGGCGCCGTCCTTGACGATGGCGTCCCGGCGCACGTCCTGGAACACCAGCTTGCGGCACAATTCCAGCATGGTGGTGTCCTTGATCCGGAGGGCCAGCATGGCGAACAGGTCGGCGTGGCGGATCGAGCCGAAGAAATTGGCGATGTCGGCTTTCAGATAGAAGGCCGGCTTGCTCCAGTTCTCGGTGGCCGAGCGTAGGTGGCGGTGCAGGCGCTCGGCGCCGTACAGCGTGCCGCGTCCCTTGATGCAGGCGCAGGAATCGGCGATGAACGCCGGCTCGAACAGCGGGTTGACGGCGCGATAGACCAGGTGGTGGACGATGCGGTCGCGGAACTGGGCGGCCCACACCTCGCGCGGCCGGGGGCGGGTGATGGCGAAGACGGTCGCCGGTCCCGGCATCCAGGTGCCGGCCTGCAGCTCGGCCAGCAGGTCCATCAGGTTGTTTTCCAGCGCCATCTCGAAGTCCAGGGCGGAAGCCGTGTTGCGCTTGTGGCGCCGGCAGTCGTAATAGGCCTCGAAAAGCTGGGACACGGTGATGTCTGACGGCTGTTGCGTGATCATGTGCGGACGGCTCGGACCCGGTTTCTGTTGTTCTTGTTGTTGTTGTTCTGGTTGCCGTTGTTGAAGTTCTGCAGCCAGGCGTAGCCGGACCAAGTCCTGTCGGGGGTGTATAGGCCGGGCCGGCGATTGGGCTTCCCCATCGACGCCGGCCGAGCTGCGCCGGGACGCGCGGGGGAGCACCCGCCGTATCCCATTGGCGCCTGGAGCGACCCCGTATGCATCGGGAGGGGCCGCTACCCCGACCAAATGATGCGCACGGGCGCGAAGGCCTTGACCTTCGGGCATCAGGCGCTCCTCGCGTATTTCAGCCATGCCGTCGCCTGCTTGCCGACGCCGGTCGTCAGTTCCACCGTGTCCCCGAATTGCTTGGGGGAGATCAGGTGAAGGTCCTTGGACAGGCGCAGTTGCAAGCGCAGCACCTCCAGGTGTTCGCGCATCCTCTCGATGTGCGGCACCTTGGCCGGGCCGGTGACGCAGTTGGCGCGGAAGATCTCCACCGCCATCTGCTGGCCCTCGGTCAGGATCTCGCGGGCCAGAACCTGCCGGTAGTTGCGGGGATACTGTCCCGTCAGCTTCGCCAGAAGCTGGACCAGGGCGTATGTCTCGCGGTAGATGGGCAGTTCAGTGGCCAGCGCCATGCAAAACCTCCTCCAGGCATCACCCGGCCGCCGAAGCGGCCGGATAAAGGGTTAAAGGGCTAAAGAAGACATTTGCGGACGGCTCGGACCCGGTAACTGATGCCCTTGCCGCTGTCGTGGCTCTGGTCGCCGTTGAAGAAGTCCTGCAGCCAGGCGTAGCCGGAGCTGTACTGGGTGCTGGTCCAGTACCATTCCTGCCGGAAGGCTTCGGGGCTGCCCTCCTGGAACACCTCGGCCAGGCTCTGCGCCGGAGTGATGCCGGCCCGGGGCATGGCGGTGGCGCGCAGCCCGGTCATCTGGTCCAGCGCCGGGATGTGCCAGCCGCCGACGCCGTCGATTTCGAGGTCCAGGATCGTCTGGGCGATCTCCGAGCCGGCTTCCGCCATCGCCCGGGTATTGGCGAGGCCGTCGAGCAGCGAGCAGGCGCCGGGCACGTCCCGGAGCTTCTTCAGCCACGGAACGGGGTCGAAGTCGCCAACCTCAGCACGCGACACGACGAGACCGGCCAGGGCGCCGTTTTCGTCGATATACCGGGCTCCGAGGAATCCCCCTTCCATCGGCGTTCCGATGGCGGGAGTGATGATGGCGGGGGTGATCAGGCTCATTCGGATCTCCATGGTGCGTGTGGGAAGGCCCGGCCGCCGGAGCGGCCGGTAAAAGGATCAGGGGGTGAAGGGGAGGCATTTGCGGACGGCTCGGACCCGGTCTCTGCTGTCCTTGAGGCCGTAGTTGGTCTGGGTGCCGTCGTAGAAGGTCTGCAGCCAGGCGTAGCCGGGGCTGTCCTGGGTGCTGGTCCAGTGCCACGCCGCCTCGAAGGCCTCGGCGCCGCCCTCCTGGAACGCCTCGACCGCCGTCTGTGCGGGATTGCCGCCGGACAGCGGCATCAGGTTGCGCATCAGGGTCTGCATGTCGTCCAGGCTGCCCAGGTGCCAGTCGTCAAACCCGCCAATGCGCAGGGCGGCGCAGAAGGCGGCGGCCGGGTGATCGTCATCGGCGATGTCGCGGGTGTTGGCGAGGCCGTCGACGAACGACAGCGCGCCGGGGCTGGCGGTCATGGTGGTCTTCCAGGCCAGGACGGCTTCGCCCTCGGCCTTGGGCGACACGATGATCCACGCGCCGTCGCGGGACACGCCGCCGAAGAACCCACCGGCCATGGGGGTGCCGATGGCGGGAACGGGGATGATGAGCCCGGAAATGGGCGCGGTATCAGGCATGGTTGCTCTCCTGGTTGTGAACGGGGTTGTTGACGGACAGGGCGATTGACAGCTCGTGCCGAAGGCGTTCGGCCGGGGGCATCACCCAGATGGGAGTGTTGGACAGCACGAAGGTGTGACCGCTCCAGGCCAGCAGCAGGGTGTGGGCCATGGTGCTGGCGATGGCCTGGGCGGCGGCCGAGGGGACGGCGTTGCCGATGCATTCCCGGTGGCGGGAATCGCTGGTGCCGGCCAGCATCCAGGGCTCGGGCTTGCGGCGCTGCCAGATCCTGGCGCCGCCCTCGGTCTCGACCGGCTCAAACTCTTCGTCCGGGTCGAACATGGTCTGCAGCGCGGCCAGTTCCAGGGTGGTGAAGGGCCGGTGCCATGTGTTGTCCTCGGCGAGGATGACGCAGGCCAGGCGCTCGTCCAGCGCCGGCAGGCGGGGGTCGGCCACCGACCACTTGCCGTTGTCGTGGCAGGCATTGGCGTTGACCGACCCGGCCGGGGCCTCGTAGGGCAACACGCCGTACATGCCGGCGGTCAAGTAGGCCTCGCGGCCGTCCTTGAGGTAGGACGGGCGGGGGTCCGCTACGCTCATGGCCCCGGAGGTGAAGCCATGGCCGGCGGATGACGATCCGGTGATGGCGCCGACGTGATCGTCATAGGGCGTCACCCGCAGCTTGCTTCGGTGAGCATTGGGGTTCCAGTCACACCGAGGATCCGCTACGGCAAAGGCGCCCTGGCCGGTAGTGCTGCCGGAAATGACGGTGCGGGCGGCCTCGCCGTAGGGCGTCACCGCGTATTTGGAATGGCCGCTGTCCATGGGCCTGGGGTCGGCGACCGCCAGTCCGCCGGCGGATGGGGACTGCCCGCCGGTGACCGCATTGCTGTGATCATCGAAGCGGACCACGCGATAGACATTGTTATGGGTGGCGGCGCCGATTCCCGCGCGAGGATCGGCCACGGCGTACTTGCCGCCGCCCACCGCCGACTGGCTGCTGACCGCCCCCGACGGTTCATCCCACCGGCGTATGCCGAGCTGCGAGTATTCCGCCATGCCGGTGGGGCGGGGGTCCGCCACGCTGAACGCCCCGTTGAGGGGAAAGCCCCGGCTGGTGACGGTGCAGGCGGTGTCGGCCCAGCGCGACAGGCCGAGGGCGCCCCGCCGCAAGTCCTCTTCGGCCCGGGGATCGGCGACGGCGAAGCGACCGTTGGTGGGGAACGATTCCCCGCACACCGCGCCGGTGGCAGTAGGCCAGCCCATCACGCCGAAGGCGCCATTGCGAAACTCGCGCTCGGGCACGATGCCATAATCCCGCAGCATGCCGTCCTCGACGGCCAGGCGGTTAAGGCTGCGCCAGTCCTTGCCGGCCTGGACGAAGGCGAGGCGGACCCAGGTCTTCCACTGCAGGGACGGAATGCGGTGCATGGGGCCGGCGCACGGATCGCCGGGCATGGGCAGGCGGTCCAACACGTCGCCCACGCCCCTGAGCCGCTTCTTGGGCGGCTCGTACAGGAAGGGCGGCACCTTCGCCATGTGGCGGGCGACCATCAGGAAGCGCTTGCGGCTTTGCGACAGGCCGCCGATCTCGCCGCAATCGTGGGCGGTCTCCTCGACGGCGTAGCCATGGGCGCGGAACAGAGCCTTGATCTGGTCGAGGAGGTGGCGGCCCCTGTTGGCGATGCGCGGGACGTTCTCGAAGATCCACAACTCGGGCGGATCGTCCTTGAAGGCCTCCAGCGTCAGCCAGACGCCGCGCAGGGTCAGGCCGTTCAGCGCCTGATACTTGGCGCTGGCGCTGCGGCTTTCCGCCAGCAGGCCGCTGAAGCCCTTGCAGGGCATGGAGGTGAAGACGATATGCGGGAACTCGCCGCCGGCCGAGCGGCGGATATCGTCCGGGGTGGCCTCTCGCCATCCAGCCGGCGGTTCCTTGCCGTGGAAGGCGCGATATTGCTCGGCGCTGAACAGGTCGAGCAGGGTGCCATTGACCCCGGCCAAGCGGTTGAAATCGGTGATGGCCAGGGGGTCGTGATCGACGCCGCCGATGCAGCGCATGCGGGCCAGCAGGTTGCCGACGCGGGCGGAGCCCATGTTGAAGCCCCGAGCCCCAGGGCCGCCTCCGCAGCAGACGTGGTAGTGGCGGATCTCGACTTGCGTCACGGCGGTGGTGAGGTTCATCGCGCAGCACCCTCCGCCGAAGCATCATCCAGGGTGCGAACCGCGTTCGCCGCCTGCGCCTGGGTCGTTCCCATGGCGCGGGTCTTCTTCATGGTGACGGTGGTGGTCATGGTGACGGTGGTGACGTTCATGCCTTCGACCTCGGCCAGCAGGTCCGCCGCTTCTTCGGGCGAGGCGGGCTCGAAGGCGGGGACGATGCCGTCGCCGGTTTCGACCTCCAGGGCGTGGATTTTGAGCAGCCCTCCCAGGGTCCAGTCGCAGCCTCGCGCGGCGTTGAAGCGGCCCTCGCAGCTGAAGTAGACGTAGCCGTCCACCTTGTCGGTGGGAACTTTCGACAACGCGACCATGCTGGCCATGCTCTGGACATGTCCGCAGCTGGGGCACTTGAAGGCGTAGTGGTTGCTGTTGGGCATGCCCTGGGCGGCCAGTTCACCCTGGAACTGGGCGTAGGAGACGCGGCGGGTCTGGGGGCAGTCCCTGCGGCTGAGGGCGCGTTGAGACGGGGTGTCCATGTCAGTCCTCTCCGTTGATGCGGGATCGCCTGGCCTGCGCGTCCGCCTCGCGGGCGCAGGCGCCGCACAGGCGGGCGGTGGGGATGATCTCCAGGCGTCCGGCCTCGATCCCGAAACCGCATTCGGTGCAGATCCCGGTGCTGGGGATGCCGCTGGCCTCGGACGTCCGCCGAGCCCGTTCAATGGCGTCGGCGAGGCGGTATTCGGCGATCAGGGTGGCGCGGTCGGCGTCGTCCATGATCATGCCGCCTTGGGCATGGCAGGCGGCCAAGGTATTGCTTAACCCGGAGATACTGCCCGAAGCGGCACACGACCTGTTTCGGCAGATTCCGGCCATCGACGACGAAACCAGGAACAACATCAGCAAGGTCGATGTCTGCTTCGATTACGACCGGGAACGTGGCGACCCGATCGTTGCGAATATCCATGCCGTCATTCAAAGACGGGCGTGGTCCCTGGTATCACGCATGCGTTACGTACATCGGGAATTCAAGAAAAGCAAAAATCCGCAGGAAATCGCCAAGACTCTTAAGATTGACCTGAAGACCGTTAAGCAGCTTCTCCGAGGAAGAGAAGCGCTCCACATCGCCATTCATGGAAATGTGTGGGCTGAGGATGAGAAGGCGATACTATACAGTGACGATTACGTCGATCATGAACCGTTCCTCAGAGCCGTGCTTTCACAAAGCGTAGAGCGCCATTTTGGGCAGCCCATGTTCTTTGATGACGGACGACCTAATCGATTTGGCTTTGGCTATCTCGACCAAATGGTCGGTGTCGTCGCCCGACATACCTTGATCGCCCAACGCAGGGAAACCGACGATAAATTCTCCAAGGGAGATTCGATCGAGGACTATCTCAGGCGTACCTGGCCAATTGGCGAGCGAGTGAATGATGTCGGTCCGAGTCCAGGAAAGGATCCGGACCTCTTCGACCTGAACAGGCCGGCCGGTGGCCCATCGCTGTACACGCCGCCTAATAAGGAAGTCGACGGCGGAAAGCGCCACCCGAAGCCGATCCCAAGTGCTGAGCTGCTTGACGGGCAACCGGAGCTTCCGATAACCCCGGCATCGCATAAGGACATCCCACTTGATGGTCCCGAGGATAGCGTGAACGGCAACCACGTGAAGCCAGAAACGCCACCCCCAGCGATATCGGCTCACCCGCCGCCAGCGGATCAAACATCGCTGACGTCGGCTTCTGTGGATATCTCCGACGCGGAAAAGCCGGACACGGCTTTGCCTTCTCAAATGCCACCAGTTCAAAAACCCAAGCCGCTTTTGCTTCTCGAAGATATTCGGTGCCTTCGTGACGACGATCGGCTGGAGCAGCTGACTTATGAATTGGCGCAACTCAGCGCGGGGAAAAACAACCTAACCTCGTTCAGGCTGTCTTTGTTCATGCTCATGCGGGCGTTGCTGGAATGGGCCCTCGTTTACCACTACGATCAGATCAAGCTTCCGTGCCGAGATGACAAGGGCCAGCATTTCCCCATAGGAAAATTGGTTGGTATGGCGAGTACGCGCACCGACGTCTTTCCGGACAACAAAAAGCTCTCCGAACGAGCGGGTACCATCGCGTCGCATTGGCTCAAAGACCTGCACTGGAATTCCCATAACGATATGGGCAACTGGAGTTTTGAGCGTCTGCAGAACATAGCGGGCGATTTACGCCCTATCCTAAGGTTCATTCTCATGGATGCGGTCTATGACGATTCACCTGAGAAAGAAGCAAAAGGTGATTCCTGAGCGTGGCTCAGAGCCACCCGCACGCTCACAACGCAATTGATGGCGCTTGGTGGCTTGTCTTGCCAGGATAGTGCAGAGCGGCTTGCAGGGACTGCACCTCTTTTCGGCGCTACTGCCGAGGCCTCGCCTCAAATTCAAGCAGAAGAGCGCCAACCGTGGGAGCATGGTTCCGCCAGTGACTTGGCACCGCGCTAGGCGAGTCCGGCCGCCAGATGTGGAATTCGGGCGCGAGGCGTTCCCGCAAGGCCAACACTTGGTCGACCACATCGACAAGTCGCTTCGATAGATCATCTGGATAATCTGCGGTAAGGGCTCGAAACGCCCGCCATTGGATCGTGGCGCTGAGCGGCCCGGGCCATGACCCATCGCAGAGACCAGAAATGCCGTCCAGCGCGTCGGTGAGGTGTCGACGACCAGCGCCGAGATTCGGCGATCCGCGGTGTTTGGCTCTTGAAGGATCGAATGCTGAAGCCCCCAGGGGCTTCGCCCCTCTCGGCCCCCCTGGGGCCGTTCACCCCAGCGCTTCCCAGGTTCACCCCGGCCCGCTACAGGCCATTCAGCGCCACCGTGCTCAAACTCCGGGGCATCCACGCCTGTGGCGCGGAGCCTCCCCTCCGTTCTCCGCGCGCCGTCGCCGTCTGTCCTTGCGCGGCTCCGAGGTTCACCAGCGAGCGCAACATCAGAACGAGAAGCCTTCTATTTGCGCTGAGGGCGGGGAAGGGTAAAGCTCCAATCGAGAGGTATGGTGGGTACGCGCTGTCTCACCTCAATCGTTGCTAGCATGCGGGTAGGTTGCTACGTTGGGGATGCTCCCGAGTGTTATATTTATGCTTGGGTCTAAAATGGGAGCTGGATGTCGGAGGTTCGAATCCTCTCGCCCCGACCAATCTTTCCTACAGGAACACCTTGCTGGTCGGCCAGCCGTGCGGCTGGACCATATTCGGCCGGCTGGCGCCGAAGGGGGCGCCGGAAAACAGGCCGAAGCCCAGCGACGCCGCCCGCTTGATGTCCTGGCCCGACGACGTGTTCCACAGGCACAGGTCCAGCCCGACGCCGCGCACCTCGTGGGCCACCACCGACAACAGGGCGTAGAGCGCCGAATGGGTGAAGGCCGCCTGCTTGGCCTGGGCTTCGTTGAAGCACAGATGGCTGACGCCGCATTCCTTGAGGAACTTCGCCATCTCGGGTTCGGGGAAGATGCGCACCCCCACCCTGGCGCCTCCGGCCAGGACGGCGCGAATGGCGTCGCGCAGCCGTGACCGGCTGGCGGAATTCACCGCCCCGCTCAGTTCGACCATCAGCCCTCCGGGGCAGAACGCGGTCAGATGGCGGATCTCGGTGGTCACCACGTGGTAGTCGGCCATGGTGTGGTCGTTCAGCGCCTGGGGCATGATCACCAGGCCCTGGTTGGTGGGCGCGGCCGCCACGGCGTGCCGGAGATTGGCGTTGCGCTCGCGGGCCAGCGGGTCCTGCTCGCCCGCCAGCTGGACCGCGTCGTCCAGCAGTTCGTGGCCCTGGAAGTGGCGCCGGGTCATGGCGCGGTTGCCGATGATCGCCTGGGTCGCGGCGTCCCAGACCGGCTGGAATATCACCTGCAGATTGACTGTGGCATGACGCTCGTGGGTGTCGAGGACCATGTCCATGGCGGGCAGGGCGGCGGCCGCCGGACGATGCTTCAGACGGTCCAGCGGCAGGACCTGGACGGTGACGTTGATATGGTCCGACGACTGGCCGAACAGGCGCTCCTTGATCTCGCGCGAGATGGCCGTGGCCTTGATCATCCCCTCGGTGTCGCTGAGGCCGGGGAACACCAGCATGTATTTGCCCGTTTCCAGCGGAACGCAGGCGTCTTCCGGCGACAGGCGGCGCTGGATGATGTGCTCGGCGATGGACAGGGCCTTGGGCAGCGCCGCGCCCAGGCCGGAACCCTGGGCGTCGGGCAGCACGCTGACCAGATGGATGCGGCCGAAGCTGCCGTGGCCTCCACGGTCCAGCATGGTTCTGATGATGGCCTCGAAGGCTTCCCGATCGGTGAAATGTTCCGTCATGGTGGGGGGCTTTCCATGTCCTTCGCGCAATGATACCGGAATGCTTCGGGCGACAAAATACGGCCCACTACTAATGTATAGGCCCCGGACTGCTTGGGCGGCGGGCACCCTTTGCCCAGGAAATAGGCGTCGCCGCCACCCGGCGCCAGGAGAATCCCTCTTTCCGGGGCTGGCCCGTCTTTTGCGTCGCCCCTGGTCCGATGGATTGCCAGGGGGGGAGACCGTGAGTTATTGCCTGGGCATCCGGCTGAAGGCCGGAATGGTGTTCGTTTCCGATTCAAGGACCAATGCCGGCGTGGACAGCGTCGCCACCTTCCGCAAGTCCTTCGTGTTCGACGGGGCCGAGGACCGGGTGGTCGTCATCCTCACCGCCGGCAATCTGGCCATCACCCAGTCGGTGATCAGCCTGCTGGAGGAGCGCCTGCACGGCCCCGACCGCACCCGCTCGCTCTACGGCGTCAAATCCATGTACGAGGTGGCCCGCCTGGTGGGAGACACCCTGCGCGAAATCCACGCCACCGACGGGGCGCATCTGAAATCCCACGGCGCCGATTTCGTGGCGTCGCTGATCGTCGGCGGACAGATTCAGGGCCGGCGCATGCGGCTGTTCAACGTCTACGCCGCCGGCAACTTCATCGAGGCCTCGGACGAGACCCCCTATTTCCAGATCGGCGAGACCAAGTACGGCAAGCCGATCATCGAACGGGTGATCAACGTCGACACCTCGCTGGAGGAGGCGACCAAATGCGCCCTGGTGTCCTTCGACTCGACCATCAAGAGCAACATCTCGGTGGCGCCGCCCTTGGACGTCACCCTGGTGCCCGCCGACCTCTGCCGCGCCTCGGTGCGCTATCGCGTGCTGGATAACGACCCCTATTTCCTGGGCTTGCGCCGCAGCTGGGGCGAGGGGCTGCGCAAGCTGTTCACCCAGCTGCCCGATCCCGACTGGGCGGGATCCTGAGTCAAGCCGGGGCTTCCGCCCCGCTCCCCGACCGGGAGGCAGGCCTCCCGGACCCTCTTTTCATTTCACGCAATAAAGGGAGGTTCGCCTCCGAGCGGGTTTGGGCGGCAGCCCAAGTGATCCTAATTGGCCTTGGCCTGAATCGGCTTGCCGGGATTGAGCGCGATGTGGGCGCCCGACGGAATCTGCGCCATCAGCAGGTCGGTGGCGCGCTTGTGGGTCTGATAGCGGTCCATGTCGCGCCCCGCCAGCTTGATGCCGGTGGGCACCTTGATGGACAGCGGGTTGACCTGGGCATTGCCCTGCAGCACCTCGTAATGCAGGTGCGGACCGGTGGAGCGGCCGGTGGAGCCGACGAAGCCGATGATCTGGCCCTGCATCACGCGGCGCCCCGTGTGGACGCCCTGGGCGATGCGCTGCATGTGGGCGTAGGCGGTGGCGAAGCCGTTGCCGTGGCGGATGCGCACGTAATTGCCATAGGCGCCATTGGGGCCGGCCATCTCCACCGAGCCGTCGCCGGCCGCCATGATGGGGGTGCCGGGCGGCACGCCGAAATCGACGCCCTTGTGCATCTTGGAGAAGCCCAGGATGGGGTGGTGGCGCAGGCCGAAGCCCGAGGTGATCTTGGCGCCGTCCACCGGCGTCTTCAGCAGGGCCTTCTTGGCGCTTTCGCCCTTGCCGTTGAAGAAGTCCGAGGCCCCCGAGCCGTCCTCGAAGCGGTACAGCGTGATCTCGGCGCCCGACAGGTCCAGACCGGCAAAGAGGATGTCGCCGCTTTTGACCAGCTTGCCCTTGGTGTCGTACCAGCCCTCGAACAGCACCTCGAAGGTGTCGCCCGCCTGGATGTCGCGCTGGAAGTCGACGTCGTAGCTCAGCACCCGGATCATGTTGATGATCACCTGGGCGGGAATGCCGGCGGCGGTGGCGCTTTCGAACAGGCTCGACTTGATCTTGCCCGAGTAGTGGGCCACCTGCCGGCTGACCTGGCGCTTTTCCTCGCGGCCCAGGAAGCCGCCCTTGGGGTTGCGCCGCACCTGGATCTCGCGAATGGGATCGGCGGCCAGCCCCACCTGGGAGAACTCGCCCTGGCCGAAGCCCCAGGGTGCGGGGTCGAAGGTGACGGTCACCTTCTGTCCGGCCTTGAGGTCGCGGGGGTCGAACACCTTGATCAGGGCGTCGACCACCTGGGTGGCCTCGGCCGAGGCGATGCCGGCGCGGCCCAGCAGGCTCATCAGCGTCTCGCCCGATCCCACCTGTAACATATGGTCGATGGGCCGGCGCGAGCGGTCCTCCAGCTCGCCGTCGGTGAGTTCGGGCAGCGGCTGGGCGCTGCCCTCGTTCTCCAGATCAACATAAGTGGCCGGCGACGAGTCCAGGGGGGCGCCGG